>JADFZP010000423.1 GCA_015232485.1 Alphaproteobacteria bacterium | reverse complement strand
GCAGGAGGTGCCTCGATGATGCGCATGCTGTCGATCCTCGCCGCGTTGGCCGTCCTGGCCGCGATGCCCGCTTACGCCAAATCCGACAAGGACAAGCAGACGCCGCCCGGCCAGGAGAAGCGCAAGGACCTGCCCCCCGGCCTGGAGAAGAAGGACGAGTTGCCGCCCGGCATGCTCAAGCGTCCGGAAACGCCGCCCGGCCAGGTGAAGCGCGACCAAACCCCGTCGGAACGCGACAAGGGTGAGGACCGCGCGCGGCGTTAGGGAACGGCGGCATTGCCCCTCGCCGGGAAATTCCTATAGTACGGGGCATGTCCGATCCGTTCGCCCTAGACGATGAGCCGCCGCCTCCGGTCGGCGCCAACGCGCCGCTCGCCTCGGCGTCGTGGCTCGACGGCCTGAATCCCGAGCAGCGCCTCGCGGTCGAAAGCACCGAGGGGCCGCTGCTGGTGTTGTCGGGCGCGGGCACCGGCAAGACGCGGGTGCTGACCACCCGGCTGGCCCATCTGCTGGCCAGCGGTCTGGCGCGGCCCTGGCAATGCTTGGTGGTGACCTTCACCAACCGCGCGGCGCGCGAGATGCGCGAGCGCATCGCCTCGATGATGGGGCCGTCTGCCGAGGCGTTGTGGCTGGGCACCTTTCATGCGCTGGGGGTGCGGATTTTGCGCCGCCACGCGCCGCTGGTCGGGCTGGAAAGCAATTTCACCATCCTCGACACCGACGATCAGCTTCGCTTGGTCAAGCAGTTGCTCGACGCCGAGGGCGTCGACGGCAAGAAATGGCCGGCGCAGGGCCTGCTGGCGATGTTCCAGCGCTGGAAGGATCGCGGCCTAGCCCCCCAGCGGCTGGGCGAGGAAGGCGGGGGTGAGTTCGCCGAGGGCCGCTCGGGCGCGTTGTACGCGGCCTATCAGGAGCGCCTGCGGGTGCTCAACGCCGCCGATTTCGGCGATCTGCTGCTCCATACGCTGGAGATCTTCACCGCCCATCCCGACGTGCTGGAGCAGTATCAAGAGCGTTTCAAATACATCCTGGTCGACGAGTACCAGGATACCAACGTGGCGCAGTATCTATGGCTGCGCCTGCTGGCGCGCCGGCACAAGAACATCTGCTGCGTCGGCGACGACGACCAGTCGATCTATTCCTGGCGCGGCGCCGAAGTCGGCAACATCCTGCGCTTCGAGCGTGATTTCCCCGGCGCGCGGGTGATTCGCCTGGAAAGCAATTACCGCTCGACCGCCCACATCCTGGGCGCCGCCTCGGGCCTGATCGCCTGCAACCTGCAACGGCTGGGCAAGACGCTGCGCGCCGGCCTGACCGGGGTCGGCGGCGGCGACAAGGTGTCGGTGCGCGGCGTGTGGGACGGCGCCGACGAGGCCCGCGTGGCGGTCGAGGAGATCGAGCAACTGCATCGCGACGGCCTGCGCCTGTCGCAGATCGCCATTCTGGTCCGCACCGGCGCCCAGACCCGCGAATTCGAAGAGCGGCTGATCGTCACCGGCACGCCCTATCGCGTGCTGGGCGGCCTGCGCTTCTACGAGCGCCAGGAAATCCGCGACGCCCTGGCCTATGCGCGGGTGGTGGCGCAGCCGGCCGACAGTCTGGCCTTCGAGCGCATCGTCAACACCCCCAAGCGCGGCCTGGGCGACGCCACCATGCAGGCGCTGCACGCCCTGTCGCGCGCCGAGCGGGTGCCGCTGCTCGAAGCGGCGCGCCGCATCGTCGCCAGCGAGGAGTTGAAGCCCAAGGCGCGCCAGACCTTGACGGCGCTGATCGGCGATTTCGATCGTTGGGGCGCCATGCTCGGCGGCATGCCGCATTCCGAACTGATCCAGACCGTGCTGGACGAATCGGGCTACACCGCGATGTGGCAGGCCGAGAAGACGCCCGACGCGCGCGGCCGGCTGGACAACCTCAAGGAATTCGTGCGGGCGCTCGAGGAATACGACTCGCTACAGTCCTTCCTCGAACACGTCGCGCTGGTCATGGAGAACGACGGCAAGGCGCAGTCCGATGGCGTCACCATCATGACCCTGCACGGCGCCAAGGGCTTGGAATTCGACGCGGTCTTCCTGCCCGGCTGGGAGGAGGGCCTGTTCCCCCACCAGCGCGCCCTGGACGAAAGCGGCGCCGCCGGGCTCGAGGAGGAACGGCGCCTCGCCTATGTCGGGATCACGCGGGCGAGGCGGCGGGTGTTCATCAGCCACGCCGGCAGCCGGCGCATCTACAATCAGTGGCAGGACGCCCTGCCGTCGCGCTTCCTGGCCGAACTGCCGGCCGAGCATGTCGAGCGCCAAGCCAATCCCGGCTTGTGGGGTGGACAGGCGGGGCTCGCCGAGGCGGGGGGCGGCGAGGGTTGGCAGACGCCCGGCTGGGAGCGCATGCGCCGCGCGCCGCCGGTGGTCGAGGCGACCTCGTGGAAGGTCGAGACCCCGCGCAAGGCGGGCGCCTTCCAAGTCGGCGGGCGCGTGTTCCATCAGAAATTCGGCTACGGCCGCATCGAGGACGTCCAGGACGACAAGCTGGTCGTCGCCTTCGACAAGGCGGGGACCAAGAAGGTCATGGGCAGTTTCGTCACTTCGGCTTGAAAGAACGCGTAATGGCCAAACCCCTTCCCGACCTGTGGCGCATCGAATTGAGCGCGACCACCGAATCGCTCGCCCTGTTCGAGGAGGCTTTGGGGCCGTTCGTCGACACCATCTCGTGGTTCGCGGTGGGCGACATCGACGACCCCGACGTGGCGTGGCGCATCGAGGGCTTCGCGCGCCGCGCCCCCGACCGGCCGGCCCTGGTCTCGGCCCTGTCGGCGGCGGCCGCCGCGCTGGGCATCGAGCCGCCCGACCCGCATCATTCGCGGGTGCCCGAGCGCGACTGGCTGGCCGACAATCTGCGCGACTTCCCGCCGATCCGGGCCGGGCGCTTCTTCGTGCACGGCTCGCATTACGAAGACGCCCTGCCGGCCGGAACCGAGCCGCTGGAGATCGACGCCGGCACGGCGTTCGGCTCGGGCGAGCACGCCACCACCTGGGGCTGTCTGGTCGCACTCGATGGTCTGGGCCGGCGGCGGCGCTTCCATCGGCCGCTCGATGTCGGCTGCGGGTCGGGAATTTTGTCGCTGGCCATGGCGCGGCTGTGGCCGGCGACCGTGCGGGCGGTCGACATCGACCCGCGCGCCGCCCAGGTGGCGCGCTTCAACGCGCTGCGCAACGGTTTGGGGGCGCGCGTCCGCACCAGCCCCAATCACGGCTATCGCGGTTTCTTCGTGGCGCGCGGCGGACCCTATGACCTCGTCACCGCCAACATCCTGGCGCGGCCGCTGATGGCGATGGCCAAGGATCTCGACCGGCACCTCGCGCCGGGCGGCGTGGCGGTGCTGTCGGGCCTTTTGGGGCGGCACTTCCGGGCGGTGCTGAACGCCCACCGCCAACGCGGCTTCCGTCTGGTGCGCCGCATCGTGGTCAATGACTGGCAGACGCTGATCATTCGCAAGGGGTGATACTGGAGACCGACCCTTCGCCGTCATGCCCGTGCTTGACACGGGCATCCACGTGTTCCCGCGAAGCCGCGTGGATGGCCGGATCAAGT
>JADFZP010000422.1 GCA_015232485.1 Alphaproteobacteria bacterium | reverse complement strand
GTTGGCGGGCACGCTGCGGATCAGGTGGTCGAAGGCCGACAGCGACGCCTTGGCGCCCTCGCCCATCGCGATGATGATTTGCTTGTAGGGCACCGTCGTCGCGTCGCCGGCCGCGAACACGCCGGGCACCGAGGTCTGGCCGCGGGAATCCACCTCGATCTCGCCGCGCGGGCTGAGCGCCACCGTGCCCTTCAGCCAGTCGGTGTTGGGCACCAGGCCGATCTGCACGAAAATGCCGTCCAGGTCCAGCCGATGCATTTGCTCGGTGGCGCGGTCCTTGTAGGACAGGCCGGTGACCTTGGCGCCGTCGCCATGCACCTCGGTCGACAGGGCCGAGGTGATGATCTCGACATTGCCCAGGCCGCGCAGCTTGGCCTGCAACACCGCGTCGGCGCGCAGCTTGGCGTCGAACTCGATCAGGGTGACGTGGGCCGTGATGCCCGCCAGATCGATCGCCGCCTCGACGCCGGAATTGCCGCCGCCGATCACCGCCACCCGCTTGCCCTTGAACAGCGGGCCGTCGCAATGGGGGCAGAAGGCGACGCCCTTGTTGCGGTAGGACTCCTCGCCGGGCACGTTCATGGTCCGCCAGCGGGCGCCGGTCGACAGGATCACCGACCGCGCCTTGACCGAGGCGCCGCTGGCCAGACGCACCTCGATCAGTCCACCCGGCGCGTCGGCCGGGATCAGCGCGTCGGCGCGCTGCGCGTTCATGATGTCGACGTCGTAGGCCTTGACGTGTTGCTCCAGCGCGGCGGCCATCTTGGGGCCTTCGGTGTGGGGAACCGAGATGAAGTTCTCGATCGCCATGGTGTCCAGCACCTGGCCGCCGAAGCGTTCGGCCACCACGCCGGTGCGGATGCCCTTGCGCGCGGCATAGATCGCCGCCGCCGCGCCGGCCGGGCCGCCGCCCACCACCAGGACGTCGAACGCCTGTTTGCCCTTGATGTCCTCGGCCGCGCGCGACGCCGCGCCGGTATCCAGTTTGGCCAGGATCTGCTCAAGGCCCATGCGGCCCTGGGCGAAGGGCTCGCCGTTCAGGAACACCGCCGGCACCGCCATCACCTGACGGGCCTCGACCTCGGCGGGGAACAGCGCGCCGTCGATCGCCGTGTGCCTGATGCGGGGGTTGAGCGCCGCCATCAGGTTCAGCGCCTGCACCACGTCGGGGCAGTTCTGGCAAGACAGCGAGAAATAGGTCTCGAACCGCCAAGCGCCGTCCAGGCCGGCGATCTGGCCGATCACCGCCGGGGCCTCCTTGGACGGATGCCCGCCGACATGCAGCAGCGCCAGGACCAGCGAGTTGAACTCGTGCCCCATCGGCAGGCCGGCGAAGCGCACGCCGATGTCCGAGCCGACGCGGTTGATCGCGAAGGACGGCGTGCGCTCGTCGCCGCCCCGGACCAGCGAAATCTTGTCCGACAGGGACGCGATGTCTTGCAACAGCTCCAGCAACTCCCGCGACTTGTCGCCGTCGTCCAGGGACGCGACCAGTTCGACCGGCTGGGTGATCTTTTCGAAATAGGCCGTCAACTGGCCTTTGAGGGTTTCGTCCAACATGCCGATGGCTCCTGCCGTGGGGGGCCGGACCCGGTTCGATCCGGGTCCGGGAACGTCTTAGATCTTGCCGACCAGATCGAGCGAGGGGGCCAGGGTCTTCTCGCCTTCCTTCCACTTGGCGGGGCAGACCTCGCCGGGGTGGGAGGCGACGTACTGGGCCGCCTTGACCTTGCGCAGCAGTTCCTTGGCGTCGCGGCCGATGCCGCCGGCGGTGATCTCGACGATCTGTATCTTGCCGGCCGGATCGACCACGAAGGTGCCGCGGTCGGCCAAGCCCACCTCCTCGATCATCACCTCGAAGTTGCGGCTGATCGTGCCGGTCGGGTCGCCCACCATGGTGTAGTTGATCTTCTTGATGGCCGGAGACGTGTCGTGCCAAGCCTTGTGGGCGAAATGGGTGTCGGTCGAAACGCTGTAGATCTCGACGCCCATCCCCTGGAATTCGGCGTAATTGTCGGCCAGATCTTCCAGCTCGGTCGGGCAGACGAAGGTGAAGTCCGCCGGATAGAAAAACACGACCGACCACTTGCCCTTGAGGGTGGCGTCGCTGACATCGACGAACTGGCCGTTCTTGTACGCCTTGGCCGTGAAGGGCTTGATCTCGGTGTTGATCAGGGACATCGGGTTTCTCCAGAGCAAGAATGATTGGGTGAGCGCATCCTATGGGAGATGCGCCCATCTGTGAAATGGGTTATTTTTGTGAATATGATCGACCAAGTCGATCAGTGATCCGAAAATTCCGCGGCGATTTGGCGGAAGCGATCGGCGATGGTCAGGAACACGTCGACCATCTCGGGGTCGAAATGGCCGCCGCGGCCCTCGGAGATCAGGCGCACCGCCTCTTCGTGGGAAAAGGCCGGCTTGTAGACGCGCTTGCTGATCAGCGCGTCGTAGACGTCGGCCACCGCCATCAGCCGCCCCGACAGCGGGATTTCCTCGCCCTTCAGGCCCTGGGGATAGCCGCTTCCGTCCCACTTCTCCTGATGGGTGTAGGCGATCTCGCGGGCGAAGCGCAAAAACGAGTCCTCGTCGCCGCCCAGCATCTCTTCGGTGGCGGCGATGGCGTCGCGGCCGAGCACGGCATGGGTCTTCATGATCTCGAACTCTTCGGCGGTCAGGCGACCCGGCTTCAGCAGGATGTGGTCGGGAATGCCGACCTTGCCGATATCGTGCAGCGGCGCCGACTTGTAAAGCAGATCGATGACCTCGTCGGTCAGCGCCTCGGCCCAGCGCGGGTCGGCGGCCATGGCGCGGGCCAGTTCGCGGACGTAGTTCTGGGTTCTGCGGATGTGGTTGCCGGTCTCGTTGTCGCGCGTCTCGGCCAGCGAGGCCATCGCCACGATGGTGGCGTCGCGCACCAAGGCGACCTGCCGGGTGCGCTCGTCGACCAGCCGTTCCAGGTGGCGGGTCTGGTCCGACAGCGCCAGATGGGTGGTGATGCGCGCCCGCACCACGGCGGGCGAGATCGGCTTGGTGATGTAATCGACGGCGCCCATCTCCAGCCCGGCCGCCTCGTCGACCGCCTGGCCCAGCGCGGTGACGAAGATCACCGGGATGGCGCGGGTGGCGGGATCGGCCTTCAGGCGCTTGCAGACGGCGTGGCCGTCCAGGTCGGGCATCATGACGTCCAGCAGGATCAAATCGGGGCGCGGCTGGCCGGACGCCCGGCGTAGCGCCGCCTCGCCGCTTTTGGCGGCCAGGACGCGGTAGTCGCGCTTCAGCAGATCGGCCAGCACGGTGAGGTTCAGCGGCTCGTCATCGACGATCAGGATGGTGGCTTCGGTCATGATGTTCCTCGTGCGAGCAGCGTGGCCAGGGTGGCGCGGGCGTCCTCGAAATCGAAATCCTCGATTTGGCGGCGCAGGCGGGCGAAGGCGGCGGCCTGCCCGGCCGGCGCGGCCATCCGCGACAGCAGATCGAGGGCGCCCGCGTCATCCTCGGCCAGCATGCGGTCCAGCGCGTCGAAATCGATCGGCTCGGCCGCCACCACGGCGGGCGCCACTTGCCGCCCGGCCAGCGCCGAA
>JADFZP010000421.1 GCA_015232485.1 Alphaproteobacteria bacterium | reverse complement strand
GGCTTGGCTGTCATATGGATGCCCGGATCAAGTCCGGGCATGACGGCGTGGGAGGTTGCCTGTATCTCTTGAATGAATCCATGCACTAGGGCACCGAGGCCGACACCGTTCCGACCATCCCGGCGCGGATGCCGTCGGCGGTCGAATAGGGGCTGCGCGAGATGCCGACCGTGCGCGTCCCGCCGTGGCGGCCGTTCATCTCGACGGTCTGCCGGCCGGGCGCGCCCATCAGGAACTCGTCGGCCGCGACGCTGGGCAGAAGCTGCCACAGGCCCTGGCCCACCATGGCGGCCCTGGGTTGCCCGATCAGTTCCTCGAAGGCCCGGTTGCAGCCGACCAGGGAGCCACTCGTGTCGGTGTAGAACACCGCACCGGGAATGGCGTCGAGAATCTGCTGCTGAAATTCAAGCTGGTCCTTGAGCGCCCCGTGGGCGCGCTGGCGCGCCGTGATGTCGTGGAAGGTCATCACCGCCCCGGCGCGCACGCCGTCGTCGCCCATCGGGGTGATGATCAGATCGACGGGAAACGAGGTGCCGTCGCGGCGCCAGACCACTTCGCCCTCGCTTTTGCGCGCGCGGCCATCGGTCAAGGTGGCCAGCACCGGGTCGTCGGCGCGCGAGCGCGGCTTGCCGTCGACCGCGAAGGCCAGAAAGGTGTCGTGAAGATCGCGGCCGATCAGGTCGTCATGGGCGAATCGCGTCAGTTCCAGCGCCGCCGCGTTGGCGAAGGTCACGGCGCCAAGGCCGTCGCAGCCGACCACCCCCTCGCCCAGCGAGCGCAGCACCAGTTCGTTTTGTCGATGGAGGCGGCGAATCGTCAGCTCGGCGCGCTTGCGCTCCTGGGCGTAATGGATGGCCCGGCGCAGCAGGGCGCCGTCGGCGCTGCCCTTGACGATGTAGTCCTGGGCGCCGGCCTGCACCGCCGCCAGCCCGGCCTCGTCGTCGTCATGGCCGGTCAGCACCACGACCGGCAGCTCGGGAGCCGCGGCCAGCATGCCGTCCAGCGTCTGGCGGCCGTCCGAATCGGGTAGCGAGAGATCGAGCAGGACCACGTCGTAGGCCCGTTGCTTCACCAGCGCCACGGCTTCGCGCAGGCGCTCGACATGGGTGATCTCCAAAGCCCGCCCACGCTCCCCGGACAACAGCGCCCGGACGAGTATCGCGTCGCCCGGATTGTCCTCGACCAACAAAACTTCGCGCGCCATCCCCGATCCCAGCTTGATTTGCCCCGCCTCGACCATACTACGACGCGCTGCGAAAGTCGATGCGCCGCCACTCGCCTTCCTTGCCTTTCCCACGCATGGCGGCTGCGCGCCGCGTCATGCGCCTAAGCAGGGGTACCAGCACGATCGCCCCGCCGAGCGCCAGCACCAATCCGGCCGCCTCGACGCCGAGCAGCGCCGCCGCGGCGTCGTCCAGCCACCGCCAACCGAAATAGGGCCGTCCGCCGCCCAGCGCCGCCCACGCGTCGCCGATCGGGAACGCGCTCCAGCGCCCGGTGTCCCAGAGCAACCAAAGCTGGGTGGCGAGTGGCGCCAGCCCCATCCAGATCAGTGCCCCACCCAAGCGTCTCATGACGGTTACTCCTCGAAACCATGGAGGGATCATGCGCCCATCGGGCCGCGCGGCGCGGTGACCGGCATCACTGGCTCGACAGCGGCGCCCCGAGGGACCAGATTGTTCCTCCACCGACCCCGGAGGAACTTCATGACCAGCCGCGAGACCAAGGCCGTCCAATGCCTGGGATTCGTCGATGGCCAAACCGGCGCCATCGTGCCGCCGATCCACCCCGCCAGCACCTTCGAGCGGGGCGCCGATCTCGGCTATCCCACCGGGCGCGCCTATGCCCGCGCCGACAATCCCGGCTTCGAGCCCGCCGAGCGGGTGCTGACCGAGTTGGAGGGCGGCCAAGCCAGCCTGCTGTTCGCCTCGGGGATGGCGGCGGCCACCGCGGCGTTCCTGTCGCTCGATCCGGGCGATCACGTGGTGGCGCCGCGCGACATGTATTGGGCGCTGCGCTCGTGGCTGGCCGGTTACGCCACCCGCTGGGGACTCGCCGTCGAGTTCGTCGCGATGGACGATTTGGACGCGGTGCGCGCCGCCCTGCGCCCCGGCAAGACCCGCCTGGTGTGGGTCGAGACGCCCGGCAATCCGCTATGGACGATCACCGACATCGAGGCGGTCGCCACCCTGGCCCATCGGGCGGGCGCCGTGCTGGCGGTCGATTCGACGGCGGCCACTCCGGTGTTCACCCGCCCCATCGCGTTGGGCGCCGATCTGGTCATGCACTCGGCGACCAAATACCTGAACGGCCATTCCGACCTGATCGCCGGCACCCTGACCACCGCCCGCGACGACGATCTTTGGCGACGGATCAAGGCGTTCCGCGCCCATAACGGCGCCATCGCCGGCGCCTTCGAGGCGTGGCTGCTGATGCGGGGCATGCGCACCCTGCATGTCCGCGCGCGGCGCCAAGCCGAGACGGCGATGCTGCTGGCCGAGCGTCTGTCGATCGATCCGCGGGTGGCGCGGGTGCTCTATCCCGGCCTGCCCGGCCATCCCGGCCACGACATCGCCAAGCGCCAGATGACCGGCGGTTTCGGCGGCATGCTGTCGATCCGGCTGCGCGGCGGCCGGGCGGCGGCGATCGCCACGGCGGCCGGCATGACGGTGTTCCTGCGCGCCACCTCGCTGGGCGGCGTGGAAAGCCTGGTCGAGCACCGCGCCAGCGTCGAAGGCCCCGACACCCCCGTCCCCGACGATCTGCTGCGCCTGTCGATCGGCCTGGAAAGCCCCGAGGACTTGCTGGCCGACCTCGATCAGGCGCTCTCTTCCTCGGGAGGATGAGCGGGCCGGGTGACGATCCAAGCCGCCACCACCGCCATGAACCCGCCGGCCAGGGCGGGCAGCCGCCAGTCCTCGGCCACGAACAGCACCAGCACGGCCAAGCTGATCCCCATCCCCGATAGCGCGGCGATCTTGGCGCGCCGCGGAACGACCCCGTGGCGGCGCCACGCCCGCACCGACGGGCCATAGCGCGGATGGAACCACAGCCAGTCGTGAAAGCGCCGCGAGCTGCGTGAAAACGCCCAGGCGGCGCCGATCAGGAACGGCGTGGTGGGCAGCACCGGCACCACGGCCCCGACCACCCCCAGCCCGACGCACAGCCAGCCCAGGGCGAGCAGCGCCAACCGCGCCGGACCCGTCGGCATGTCATCGTCACCGGGCGTGGCCTCGATCATGCCGCGATGATGCGCGCGGCGGCGGACGGTTTCAACAGCACCGTCGAGGTGGGAAATTGGGTTGGGTCTTGTCGAAGGGCGGGTCGGGCAGCTTATATGGCGAAAGTGAGAGCGCTTCTATCGACGACTACCAGACTTCAATATCCATAAAGAGAATGTTTTGCCCCAGATACCTGTATCTGATACGCATCCCCGGCAGTTGCGCTGTCGAATCCTTTTCTGACACATACACGCCATCAAGACGCGGCAGCACTTGACCGCGTTGGCCTGGATCGGCGGCGATCACGGCTCTGGCTCGTCCGTACACGTCTTGGAAACGGTGGAAACGGGTGCCCGCCGCCTTGCAGCGACTTTC
>JADFZP010000420.1 GCA_015232485.1 Alphaproteobacteria bacterium | reverse complement strand
CGGCGCGCCTCTTCCTCGGCGCGGCGGGCGTCGTCCTCGGCGCGTCGGCGGGCGTCCTCCTCGGCGCGCAAGGCGGCTTGGCGGCGCGACTCCTCGTCGGCGCGCAAGGCGTCCTGCAGCACTCTGGCGCGATTGGCCTTTTCGCCACGCGTCAGGTCGCTGGGCGCGATATGGCCGCGGCTACCGCCCTCGACTCCGGTGGTGTCGGGCATATTGTCCGCGACCGGAGCTGGGGTGAAGGTGCGCTTTTTGCGCACCTCGACGGTGACCACTTTCGAGCGGCCGTGCGAGAAGCTCTGACGGACCTGACCGGTCTCGACGGTCTTCTTCAGTTCGAGGCGCCCCGGCTGCGTCAAACGCAGCGGCGCTTTCCGGTCCTGGTCTTGATCATTGGAATTCGTCATAGATCTGATTTTACTCTCGTGCCTGCGGTTGCCCGCCCATCTCACCGTCGCCGGTCCTGAACCCCGCGAGCCGCGACGACTGCTCGAGAAGCCTGGTGGCCAACCGACCGGGTGAAACCGCCACATGAACCGCTTGTTCGCGGCCCAGGGCTGCACCCAGTTCGGCGCGGCCGAACAACGTGATCACCGGCAAATCGGGCGCCAACGCCCGGACCTTGCCCCGGCCACCGGCGGCGCCATCCGACGCCTCGACCAGCAGCCCGATCTGGCCCGCCTTGACGGCGGCCCGGACCTGTTCCCATCCCGCCAGCACCTTGCCGGCCCGACGCGCCAAGCCCAGAAGTTCGAGGCAGCGCTTGGCCAGCAGGGCCTCGACCCGGTCGGCCAGATCGGGCGGGGCGACGGCCCGCGTCCGTGCGGCCTTGGCGAACAAATTCTTCGCCACGGCCTTGTTTACCATATCCCGTCCGGCGCTCAACCAGATTCCCCGGCCGGGCAGCCTTGCATCGACGTCGGGCACCACCTGACCGTCCGGCGCCACCACGAAACGCAGCATGCGTTCGGGCGCCTGTCGGTCGCCGCTGACGATGCAGCGCCGCGTGTTGCCGTCGCCACCGCCGTCCTCGCCGTCGTCGGCGTCCGGCTGGCGCCTCGCCATCCTTTAGGCCTTGGCCTCGGCGCCGTCTTCCTGGTCCCCGGCCTCGGTGGCCTGGGCGCCTTCGGCCGCGGGGGCCTCGTCGCCATCGAACCAATGGGCGCGGGCCGCCATGATCACGGCGTTGGCTTGTTCCTCGGTCAGCGCGTCCTTGCCGACGATCTCGATCAACTCGTCGCTGGCCAAGTCGCCCAAATCGTCAAGCGTCTTGACGTCCTTTTCGCCCAGCCGGACCATCATGCCGGTGGTCAGCCCCTCGATCGCGGCCAGATCGTCGGCGACGCCCAATTCGCGGCGGCGTTGGTCGTTGCGCTCGTTCAGTTCCTCGAGGAAGACGCGCGCCCGCTGTTGCAGCTCGTTCGCGACGTCCTCGTCGAAGCCCTCGATATCGCCCAGATCCTCAAGCGGCACGAAGGCCACTTCCTCGACCGTGGTGAATCCTTCGGTGACGAGAAGATGGGCGATCACGTCGTCCACGTCCAGCGCTTCGATGAACAGGTTCGAGCGCGTGCGGAACTCCTCGGTTCGACGCTCCGATTCCTCGGCCTCGGTCAGGATGTCGATGTCCCAGCCGGTCAACTGGCTGGCCAACCGCACGTTCTGGCCGCGCCGGCCGATCGCCAGGGAAAGCTGATCGTCGGGAACCACCACCTCGATGCGGCGGGATTCCTCGTCCAACACCACCTTGGCGACCTCGGCCGGGGCCAGGGCGTTGACGATGAAGGTGGCCGGATCGCCCGACCACTGGATGATGTCGATCTTCTCGCCCTGCAACTCGGCGACCACCGCCTGCACGCGCGAGCCGCGCATGCCGACGCAGGCGCCGACCGGGTCGATCCCCGAGTCGTTGGACAGCACGGCGATCTTGGCGCGGCTGCCGGGATCGCGGGCCACCGCCTTGATCTCGATGATGCCGTCGTAGATCTCGGGCACTTCCTGCGCGAACAGCTTGGCCATGAACTGGGGATGGGTGCGCGACAAAAAGATCTGCGGGCCGCGCTGCTCGGCGCGGACGTCGTAGATATAGGCGCGCACGCGGTCGCCGGTGCGGAAGGTCTCGCGGGGGATCAACTCGTCGCGGCGCAACAGCGCCTCGGCGCGACCCAGATCGACCACCACGTTGCCGAACTCGACGCGCTTGACCAAGCCGTTGGAAATCTCGCCGGTGCGGTCCTTGTACTCGTCGAACTGGCGCTGACGCTCGGCGTCGCGCACGCGCTGGACGATCACCTGCTTGGCGGTCTGGGCGGCGATGCGGCCGAAATCGATCGGCGGCAGCGGATCGACCAGCGACTCGCCCAATACGGCGTCGGCCTTGCGGCGGCGCGCCTTGTCGAGCGGCACCTGGGTGGCCTCGTTCTCGACCGTCTCGACCACTTCGAGGTGGCGGGCCAGCTTGATCTCGCCGGTGCGGCGGTCGATATGGGCGCGGATGTCGTGCTCGTGACCGTATTTCGAGCGGCCGGCCTTCTGGATGGCCTGCTCCATCGCCTCGAGCACCTCCTCGCGGTCGATGCCTTTGTCGCGGGCCACGCTGTCGGCGACCTGAAGCAGTTCTGGACGGGGGAGGGCTGCGATTTTTTCCATGAGCCGTTCTATCAGTGTTCCTGTTCTTTCGCCGCGGCGGCGAGCAGCGCGTCGGTCAACACCAGCTTGGCGCTACGGATGTCTTCGAATGGCAGCGAAACCTCGCCGCCCTCGACCGCCAGACGCACCATGCCGGCCTCTTCGATCCCTAAGACGATGCCGCGAAAGCGCTTGCGGCCGTCGATCGGCATCTCGACCTCGATCTTCGCCTCGCAACCGGCGAAGCGTTCGAAATCCAACTTCCGGGTCAGCGGCCGGTCGATGCCCGGCGAACTGACCTCCAACGTATAGGCCCCCGCGATGGGGTCCTCGACATCCAGGATGGCCGAGATGGCGCGGCTGATGTCGGCGCAATCCTCGACCCGCATGGGGGTTCGGTCGACGCGCTCGGCCATCACCTGCAGCACCGGCCGCCGCTGCCCCGAGATCAGCACCCGCACCAGCTCGTATCCCATGGACACCAGCGAGGGGGCGATCATTTCCGCGATACGGCTTTCGGCGACCAACCTGTTTCCTGGCTCCAAAAAAACAAAAAAGTGGGCCACCGGCCCACCCCCCAACCCCGCTCCGGCGCGGGACCGCAAGAATGTGTCGATCCCAATGATAGTGATCCCACCGCAGTTTACAAGGCTTTTCGGCGGTTGGGGGTGATCCGACCGAACCGGACGGCTGGCGTCGTGGCCGCGCCGAAAATCCTTCGGAGAGGCCATTGGCGGGAAGCGCGATATTGTTCTTGTGGCGGATGCTGGCCGAGTCGGTTGGGGAAACACCAAGGACACCAAGAACACCAAGGGGGCGGCGAATTGCCCGTACAGCCCCGGTCCCTTGGTGTCCCTTGGTGTCCTTGGTGTTAAAACTTTTCCGCCGGTATGACACCGCGAATGTGAGTGCCCAAGCCCCTATCGCCCCACCCGCCGCCAAGACGTCCAAGTCGGCGGCCGTCCCTCGCGGTGGGCCT
>JADFZP010000419.1 GCA_015232485.1 Alphaproteobacteria bacterium | reverse complement strand
CGTCGCGGGGGTTGTCGGACACGCCCGGCCGTACCCATCTCTTTCGGAGCGCCGCCCATTGGCCGGCCATGCACTTTCGGGTAGGCCAAAACCAATACCGGGTAGGTTTTTCCGCGTTGCAGCAAGGACTTAGCCGAACGGAGTGGCCCTGGCGTCCATAAGTGATTATGAATGAACCCTAATTGAGGCGGGCGAATGTCCGAAATCGCGCCTTCCCCCTTGCCGAAGCGCAGGATTCGCGCTACCAAGACCTCCCGTTGGTTGATGCTGCGTCGCACGCGCGGCTTACCCTCCTCCATTGTCCATTTCCATCCGTCGAGGGGTTTTTCATGGCACGCAAGAAGATCGCTCTCGTGGGCGCCGGCAACATCGGTGGCACACTGGCTCATCTCATCGGGCTGAAAGAGCTTGGTGACGTCATCCTGTTCGACATCGCCGAGGGCGTTCCCCAGGGCAAGAGCCTTGACATCGCCCAGTCGACCGCCATCGAGGGGGTCAACGCCGGCTACCGCGGCGCCAACGACTACGCCGAGATCGCCGGCGCCGACGTGGTGATCGTCACCGCCGGCGTGGCGCGCAAGCCGGGCATGAGCCGCGACGACCTGATCGAGATCAACGCCAAGGTCATGAAGTCGGTCGGCGAGGGCCTGAAGGCCCATTGCCCCAACGCCTTCGTGGTCTGCATCACCAATCCGCTGGACGTGATGGTGTGGGCGCTGCGCGAGGTCTCGGGCCTGCCGCACCACATGGTGATCGGCATGGCCGGCGTGCTGGACTCGGCCCGCTTCCGCTATTTCCTGTCCGAGGAATTCGGCGTCTCGGTCGAGGACGTCACCGCCTTCGTGCTGGGCGGCCACGGCGACACCATGGTGCCGCTGCCCCGCTATTCCACCGTCGCCGGCATCCCGCTGCCCGATCTGGTCAAGATGGGCTGGACCACGCAGGAGAAGCTGGATTCGATGATCCAGCGCACCCGCGACGGCGGCGCCGAGATCGTCGGCCTGCTGAAGACCGGTTCCGCCTTCTACGCCCCGGCCGCCGCCGGCGTGCAGATGGCCGAGGCCTATCTGAAGGACTCCAAGCGCGTCCTGCCCTGCGCGGCCCATGTCAAGGCCGGCCAGTTCGGCCAGAAGGAAGACATCTATGTCGGCGTGCCGGTGGTGATCGGGGCGGGCGGCGTCGAGCGGCTGGTCGAGATCGAGCTGAACGCCGAGGAACAGGCCGGCTTCGACAAATCGGCCGACGCGGTGCGCGGGCTGATCGCCAAGGTCAAGCAGATGAACGTCCTGTAACGGAGACGATCGACGCCATGAACATCCATGAATACCAAGCCAAGCAGCTCTTGGCGAAATTCGGTGTCGCCGTACCCAAGGGCGGCGTCGCCTACACCCCGGCCGAGGCCGAGACGGTCGCCAAGGAACTGGGCGGCCCGGTCTGGGTCGTGAAGTCGCAGATCCATGCCGGCGGCCGCGGCAAGGGTCGCTTCAAGGACAATCCCAACGGCGCCGGCGGCGTTCGCGTGATGAAGTCCGTCGAGGACGTCAAGCGCAACGCCCAGGAGATGCTGGGCAAGGTGCTGGTCACCCACCAGACCGGCCCCTCGGGCAAGGAAGTCAAGCGGGTCTATATCGAGGAAGGCTCGGACATCCGTCGCGAGCTGTATCTCGGCATGCTGATCGACCGCGCCACCAGCCGCGTCACCATCATGGCCTCGACCGAGGGCGGCATGGACATCGAGGAGGTCGCGGCGACGCACCCCGAGAAGATCCTGAAGGTGGTCGTCGACCCCGCCGTCGGCGTGCAGCAGTTCCATGGCCGCCAGATCGCCTTCGGGCTGGGCATGGAAGGCAAGCAGGTCGGCGCCTGCGTCAAGTTCGTGATGGCGATGTATCGCGCCTTCAGCCAGCTCGACTGCTCGGTGGTCGAAATCAATCCGCTGGTCGTCACCGGCGCGGGCGAGGTGATCGCCCTCGACGCCAAGGTGAACTTCGACGACAACGCGCTGTTCCGCCACAAGGACATCGAGGAACTGCGCGACGAGAGCGAGGAGGACCCGGCCGAGCTGGAGGCCGCCCGCCACTCGCTGAACTACATCAAGCTGGATGGCAACATCGGCTGCATGGTCAACGGCGCCGGTCTGGCGATGGCGACCATGGACATCATCAAGCTGTATGGCGGCACGCCGGCCAACTTCCTGGACGTCGGCGGCGGCGCCACCAAGGAGCGGGTCACCACCGCCTTCAAGCTGATCCTGTCCGACCCCAACGTCGAAGGCATCCTGGTCAACATCTTCGGCGGCATCATGCGCTGCGACGTGATCGCCGAGGGCGTGGTCGCCGCGGCCCGCGAAGTCAGCCTGAACGTGCCGCTGGTGGTGCGCCTGGAAGGCACCAACGTCGAACTCGGCAAGAAGATCCTGTCCCAGTCGGGGCTGCCGATCATCGCCGCCGACAACCTTGCCGACGCCGCCGAAAAGGTGGTCAAGGCCGTGAAGGAGGCTGCTTGAATGGCCGTTCTCGTCAATTCGGAAACCAAGGTGATCTGCCAGGGCTTCACCGGCGCGCAGGGCACCTTCCACTCCGAGCAGGCCATCGCCTATGGCACGCGCATGGTCGGCGGCGTCACACCGGGCAAGGGCGGAACCACCCATCTGGACCTGCCGGTCTTCAACACGGTGCATGAGGCGGTTGCCGCCACCGGCGCCAACGCTTCGGTGATCTATGTTCCGCCGCCCTTCGCGGCCGACGCGATCTTGGAAGCCATCGACGCGGGCGTCGCTTTGGCGGTGTGCATCACCGAGGGCATTCCGGTGCTGGACATGGTCACCGTGAAGCGCGCGCTGAAGGGCTCGGGCACGCGGCTGATCGGGCCGAACTGCCCCGGCATCATCACCCCCGGCGAATGCAAGATCGGCATCATGCCGGGCCACATCCACCAGCGCGGCAAGATCGGCATCGTGTCCCGCTCGGGCACGCTGACCTACGAGGCGGTGGCGCAGACCACCGCCGCCGGCCTGGGCCAGTCGACCTGCATCGGCATCGGCGGCGACCCGGTCAACGGCACCAACTTCGTCGACTGCCTGGACCTGTTCCTGGGTGATTCCGAGACCGAGGCGATCATCATGATCGGCGAGATCGGCGGCACCGCCGAGGAAGAGGCGGCCGAGTTCCTGATGCGGTCCAAGGTGAAGAAGCCGGTGGTCGGCTTCATCGCCGGCCTGACCGCGCCCCCCGGACGCCGCATGGGCCATGCCGGCGCCATCATCTCGGGTGGCAAGGGCGGGGCCGGCGACAAGATGGAGGCGATGCGCAGCGCGGGCATTTCGGTGGCCGACTCGCCCGCCTCGCTGGGCAGCACGATGTTGAAGGTCCTGAAGGGCTGAGGCCCTTGCGCCAAACCAAGGGATGCCGAGGGGCCTAAACCCTTCGGCATCCCCGTCTTTCCTCTATGAGGGGGCGCGACCGAAAGGCCGCGCCGACCAGGCACATGGCAAGCGATTCCCGCCTTAGCTTTCTGTTCGGTCACAACGCCGTCTTCATCGAAGAGTTGCACGCCCGCTGGGCCGAGGACCCGAACGCGGTCGACCCGAGCTGGGCCGACTTCT
>JADFZP010000418.1:3169-3616 GCA_015232485.1 Alphaproteobacteria bacterium | reverse complement strand
GCGACCGGCGGGGCGTCGTCGTCGTCGTCCTCGCCGATCACCAGGACCCGCGAGGCGAGGACCAGGGCCAGTCCCGCCGCCGCCAGGGCGATCGGCCAGCGGGTCTGACGATGCTCGACGCCACCGCGCCACATGCCCGCCCAGAACGCTACGGCCGCGGCGGCGAAGCCCAGCACGGCGAGAAGAAGAGGCCAGATCAAAAGAGGTCAACCCTTGCGAAGGCGGAAGAACGGACGCCAAGGTAATACGGCTGTCCGCCCGCCGCAACTCGCCTGAAGCCCACCCGCAAGGGCTTGACCGGATGAGCCGAGGGCGCGATTCTCCGCCCATGACACAAGACAGCCGAGACTCGATCGTCGCCATTCCCGTCTGGGACCCTCCGACGCGGGCCTTCCATTGGTCGCTGGCGCTGCTGGTGGCGCTGGCCTGGGCGAGCGCCAAGCTGGA
>JADFZP010000418.1:0-3107 GCA_015232485.1 Alphaproteobacteria bacterium | reverse complement strand
ATTTCGTGCGGGGGCCGCGCGCCGCGCTGGCCTATCTGCGGGGCGGGGTGGCGACGCTTGGACACAATCCGCTGGGCGGCTGGATGGTGCTGGCCCTGCTGGGCGTGCTGGCCGGACAGGCCGTCACGGGGCTGTTCGCCGACGACGACATCATCACCAGCGGGCCGCTCGCCCATCTGGTCTCGTCAAGCGCCACGTCTTCGCTGACCAAGTTCCACAAGATCGGGGCCAAGGCGATTCTGGCGCTGATCGCGCTTCATCTGGCGGCCGTCCTGTTCTACCGGCTGGTCAAGGGCGAGAATCTGGTGCGGCCGATGATCACCGGCGTCAAGCGCCTGCCAAGCCGCCACGCCCCGCCGGCCCAGGCCTTCGCCAGCCCGTGGGCGGCCCTGGCCGTGTTCGCCGCCGCGGTGGCGCTGTCGTGGGGCCTGCCGCTGCTCTTCTGACCAAGGGCGCACCGCCCCGGCGATCCCCATATCAAGGGGATGTGTGTTCGGCTCTTCGAGGGATGCTCATGACCGCAATCACCCAACCCGAGTTGAAATCCCTGTGCGTTTTCTGCGGCTCGTCGTCCGGTGTCGAGCCCGCCTTCCGCGACTCCGCCGGCCGCCTGGGCGCCTCGATGGCCGAGCGCGGCATCTCGCTGGTCTATGGCGGCGGCCACATCGGCCTGATGGGCGCCCTGGCCGAGGCGGTGATCGAAGGCGGCGGCCGCGTGGTCGGCGTCATCCCCGAGCATCTGATGCGCATGGAGGTCGCCTATCTGGAAATCCACGAACTGATCGTGGTCGACAGCATGCATACCCGCAAGCGTCGCATGTTCGACGCGGCGGATGGTTTCGTGGTGCTGCCCGGCGGGCTGGGCACCATGGACGAGGCCTTCGAGATTCTGACCTGGAAGCAGCTTCGCCTGCACAACAAGCCGGTCATCGTGGTCAATCAGAACGGCTATTGGGACGATTGGGTGCGGCTGGTCGAAAACATCGTCACCCAGGGATTCGCCCATCCCGAGATCACCCGCCTGTTCACCGTGGTCGACGACGTCGACCAGGTGATCGACGCGGCGCGCGACGAATTGTCGCTTTCATCGGGAGCCGAATCCCAGTTGTTCTGAGCACGCGCGGCACTTTTCCCGGGGCGTCGGCGGTGCTATGGTGCCGACCGTCCGTCGCTTGGTCTAGAGCGGTCGTTTGCCTGGGGCGCACCCCTGCGGACACTGTCGTTTCTCAAATATTGGGATGATAGCGATGCAGAAAATCAAAGTCGCCAACCCGATCGTGGAGCTCGACGGCGACGAGATGACCCGGATCATCTGGAAGTTCATCAAGGACAAGCTGATCCTGCCCTATCTCGACGTCGATCTGAAGTACTACGATTTGGGTGTCGAATACCGTGACGCCACCGACGACAAAGTGACCGTCGACGCCGCCAACGCCATCAAGCAATACGGCGTCGGCGTCAAATGCGCGACCATTACCCCGGACGAGCAGCGCGTCGAGGAATTCGGCCTGAAGAAGATGTGGAAGTCGCCCAACGGCACGATCCGCAACATCCTTGACGGCACCGTGTTCCGCGAGCCGATCATCTGCAAGAACGTGCCGCGTCTGGTGCCCGGCTGGACCGCGCCGATCGTCATCGGCCGCCACGCCTTCGGCGACCAGTACCGCGCCACCGACTTCAAGGTTCCCGGTCCCGGCAAGCTGACCATGACCTTCCAGCCTTCCGACGGCGGCGCGCCGATCACCCACGAGGTGTTCGAGTTCCCCGGTGGCGGCGTGGCCATGGGCATGTACAACCTGGACGAATCGATTCGCGGCTTCGCGCGGGCGTGCTTCAACTACGGCCTGATGCGCGGCATGCCGGTCTATCTGTCGACCAAGAACACGATCCTCAAGGCCTATGACGGCCGCTTCAAGGATCTGTTCCAAGAGGTCTTCGACGCCGAATTCGCCACGGAATACAAGGCGAAGGGCCTGACCTACGAGCACCGCCTGATCGACGACATGGTCGCCTCGGCGCTGAAGTGGAACGGCAACTTCGTGTGGGCCTGCAAGAACTACGACGGCGACGTGCAGTCCGACACCGTGGCGCAGGGCTTCGGCTCGCTGGGGCTGATGACCTCGGTGCTGCTGTCGCCCGACGGCAAGACGGTCGAGGCCGAGGCCGCGCACGGCACGGTGACCCGCCATTACCGCGAGCACCAGAAGGGCAAGGCGACCTCGACCAACCCGATCGCCTCGATCTTCGCCTGGACCCGCGGCCTTTACTACCGGGCCAAGTTCGACGACACCCCCGAGGTGGCGAAGTTCGCGCTCGCCCTGGAAGAGGTCTGCGTCGAGACGGTCGAAGCTGGCGACATGACCAAGGATCTGGCCATCCTGATCGGCCCCGAGCAGCCGTGGATGACCACCACCCAGTTCCTGGACAAGCTGGACGAGAACCTGAAGAAGAAGATGGGCGTCGCCTGAGGCGAAAGAGCCACCCCCGCCTTTCCGGCGGGGGTGGGTTTTCGTTGTTTGTGTTCGCCCCTCTGCCTAAGCGGGCGGCTCAACTCACCGCGATCACGATCTGAAGCGCCGGCAGGCTGATCAGCACCACCGTTCCCAACCAGATGTAAAGCGACGTGTGGGTGGTCTCGTTGGTTCCCGCCAACCGCTCGTAGATCGCCGCCGGAATGCCGCTGATCAGCAGCGTTCCGAACGCGGTGATCAGCGCCGAGGCGAACAGCACCATCGGCCAGGACGGCGACACGAATTCCGGCATCCAGACCGGCATCAGGGCGATGACCAGCGCCAGCGCCGGCGAGAACAGCCCGTTGAACAGGGCGATCATCGCGACGCCGGCGAAAATATGGCTGCGATCCAAGACTCCGGCCTCCACGCGACTTAAAGGAGCGACAGAGTGAACCGCCCGCTCTCTCCGGTCAACCCGCAGCCGTCATACCGGCGAGCATCGGCGGTAAAGCCGCCCGCTTCTTACGTCATGGCCGGACTTGATCCGGCCATCCACGCGGCTCCGTGGTAACAGCCTTGGGAACAATGGCATGGGCGGTGCGTGGATGCCCGTGTCAAGCACGGGCATGACGGCGAAGGGTCGGTCTCCACTCG
>JADFZP010000417.1:1546-3622 GCA_015232485.1 Alphaproteobacteria bacterium | reverse complement strand
CGACGAACGGCACGGCGAAGCCCTGCTTCCAGTCACTGATCCTCACGCTCCACCAGTTTTGGGCCGAGCAGGGGTGTGTGATCTTGCAGCCCTACGACATGGAGGTCGGGGCGGGCACCTTCCATCCGGCGACCACCTTGCGCGCCCTGGGGCCAGACCCCTGGAAGACGGCCTATGTGCAGCCCTCGCGGCGGCCCAAGGACGGGCGCTACGGCGAGAACCCGAATCGGTTGCAACATTATTATCAGTATCAGGTGATCCTGAAGCCCTCGCCCCAGGACGCGCAGGCGCTGTACCTGCAAAGCCTGCGAGCCCTGGGCGTCGATCCCGATCTGCACGACATCCGCTTCGTCGAGGACGATTGGGAAAGCCCCACCCTGGGCGCCTGGGGCCTGGGCTGGGAGGTCTGGTGCGACGGCATGGAGGTGACGCAGTTCACCTATTTCCAGCAGGTCGGCGGCATCGAGGTCGATCCGGTCTGCGTCGAGCTGACCTACGGCCTGGAACGTCTGGCCATGTACATCCAGGGCGTCGAGAACGTCTATGATCTGGATTTCAACGGCCAGGGCGTGCGCTATGGCGACGTCTTCCTACAGGCCGAGAAGGAATACTCGGCGCATAATTTCGAGGTGGCCGACACCGAGATGCTGCTGCGCCACTTCCTCGACGCCGAGAAGGAGTGCCAAGCCCTGATCGAGGCCAAGCTGGCGCTGCCGGCCTATGACCAGTGCATCAAGGCCAGCCATCGCTTCAATCTGCTGGACGCGCGCGGCGTGATCAGCGTCACCGAGCGGGCCTCGTATATCGGCCGCGTCCGCGCGTTGGCCAAGGCGTGCTGCGAAGGCTGGCTGGCCAGCCGCCAGCCGAAGGCGGAGTCCTGATCATGGCGGAACTGCTGCTCGAACTCTTCTCGGAAGAGATCCCCGCCCGGATGCAGGCGCGCGCCGCCGACGACCTGAAGCGCCTGATCGGCGATGGCCTGATCGCGGCCGGCCTAAGCTTCGGGCGCGCCGAATCCTTCGTCACGCCGCGCCGCCTGACCCTGGTGATCGAGGGCCTGCCGACCGCCCAGCCCGACGTCTCGGAAGAGAAGCGCGGGCCGCGGGTCGGCGCGCCCGAGCAGGCGGTGGCCGGCTTCCTGAAGTCGGCCGGGCTGGCCTCGCTGGACCAGTGCGAACAGCGCGACTCCGGCAAGGGCGCCTTCTGGTTCGCGGTGATCCGCCGCGAGGGCCGCCCCACCGCCCAGGTGCTGGACGAGGTGATCGGCCGCGCCCTGGCCGAATTCCCCTGGCCGAAATCGATGCGCTGGGCCACCCACAAGGTCCGCTGGGTGCGTCCGCTGCACCGCATCCTGTGCCTGTTCGACGGCGCCGTGGTGCCGATCGCCTTCGGCCCGGTGACGGCGTCGGATCAAAGCGAAGGCCATCGCTTCATGGCGCCCGGCGCCTTCGCGGTGACCGGATTCGCCGATTACGCCGCCAAGCTCGACGCCGCCAAGGTGGTGCTCGACCCGGCCGCGCGCATGGCGATGATCCGCGACGGGGTGGCCGGCTTGGCCGCCGCCGAGGGCCTGACGGTGAAGCCCGACGAGGGTCTGCTGGCCGAGGTCACCGGGCTGGTCGAATATCCGGTGCCGCTGCTGGGCCGCATCGACGACGCGTTCATGGACGTGCCGCCCGAGGTTCTGACCACGGCGATGCGGGCGCATCAGAAATACTTCTCGCTGCTCGACTCGAACGGCAAGCTGGCCTCGCGCTTCGGCGTGGTGGCGAACCGCGCCGCGCCCGACGGCGGCAAGGCGATCATCGCCGGGAACGAGCGGGTGCTGCGGGCGCGCCTGTCGGACGCCAAGTTCTTCTGGGACGGCGACCGCAAGCACAGCCTGGAAAGCCGGCTGCCGCGCCTCGCCGAAAGCATCTTCCACGCCAAGCTGGGCACCCTGGCCGACAAGGTCGCGCGGATGCGGGTGCTGGTCCGTCACATGACGTTCTACATCCCCGGCTCGTCCGCCCAGATGGCCGAGCGCGCGGCATGCCTCGCCAAATGCGACCTGTTCGCCGAGATGGTCGGCGAATT
>JADFZP010000417.1:0-1536 GCA_015232485.1 Alphaproteobacteria bacterium | reverse complement strand
GCAGGGGATCATGGGCCGCTACTACGCGCTGGCCGATGGCGAGGACACGGCGGTCGCCGACGCCATCGCCGAGCATTACTCGCCGGCCGGTCCCAACGACCGCTGCCCGACCGCGCCGATCTCGGTGGCGGTGGCCTTGGCCGACAAGATCGACACGCTGGTCGGGTTCTTCGGCATCGACGAGAAGCCGACCGGCTCGAAGGACCCCTACGCCCTGCGCCGCGCCGCGCTGGGCGTCATCCGCCTGATCGTCGAGAACGGGCTGCGCGTGCCGCTGGCCGCGTTCTTCGCGCTGGCCCATGGGCAGTATGGCGGCGCGCTGCCCCGCGACGCGGCGTCCACCACGGCGGACCTGCTCGACTTCTTCGCCGACCGCCTGAAGGTGCACTTGCGCGAACAAGGCGTGCGGCACGATCTGGTGGTGGCGATCTTCGCCCTGGGCGGCGAGGACGATCTGGTGCGGCTGCTCGCCCGCGTGAAGGCGCTGGGCGATTTCCTGGCCAGCGAAGACGGCGCCAATCTCCTGGTCGCCTATCGCCGCGCCGCCAACATCGTGCGGATCGAGGAAAAGAAGGACGGCGCCACCTATGACGGCGAGCCGGACGAGGCGCTGTTCGAACAAGACGAGGAGCGCGCCCTGTCGGCCCAATTGGCCGAGGTGCGGGGCGCCGCCGGGGCTTTGGCCCAAGAAGAACAATTCGGCAGGCTGATGGGCGTATTGGCCACTCTTCGCCGGCCGGTGGACGCCTTTTTCGACCAGGTCACGGTAAACGCCGAGCGGCCGGAACTGCGGGGCAACCGCCTCGCGCTTCTGTCACGCATCGGGGCGGCCATGGGAGAGGTGGCCGATTTCTCAAGAATCGAGGGGTAGGGTGTCATGACGAAATGGGTCTACAGCTTTGGCGGCGGCAGTGCCGAAGGGCGCGCCGAGATGAAGAACCTGCTCGGCGGCAAGGGCGCCAATCTGGCCGAGATGGCCAATCTGGGCATTCCCGTCCCTCCCGGCTTCACCATCACCACCGAGCTTTGCACGCATTATTACGCCAACGGGCAAAGCTATCCGGCCGAGTTGAAGGCCCAAGTGGCCGAGGCGCTGGTCGCGGTCGAGAAGATCATGGGCGCCAAGTTCGGCGACGTGGTCAATCCGCTGCTGGTCTCGGTGCGATCGGGCGCGCGGGCCTCGATGCCCGGCATGATGGACACCGTCCTCAATCTGGGCCTCAACGATTCCACCGTCGAGGGCTTGGCCAAGCGCTCGAACGACGACCGTTTCGCCTATGACAGCTATCGCCGCTTCATCCAGATGTATTCCGACGTGGTGCTGGGCATCGACCACGGGCTGTTCGAGGAAGCGCTCGAAATCGCCAAGGAGGACAAGGGCCTCTACGCCGATACCGAGATGGAAGCCGAGGACTGGCAGGCGCTCGTCGCCCAGTACCGCCAGATTGCCGAGAACGAACTGGGCCGCCCGTTTCCGCAGGACGTTCCCGAACAGCTCTGGGGAGCGATCCGCGCCGTGTTCGATTCGTGGGACAG
>JADFZP010000416.1 GCA_015232485.1 Alphaproteobacteria bacterium | reverse complement strand
AGCAGCGCGGCGATGCGGATCGCGCTGGTCTCGTCCTCGCCCAGCACCAGCAGCCGGGCGCCGGGGGACAGATGGGGGGCCAGCGAGTCGAGCGGCCGGCCGTGGGCGCTGAGGCACAGGGTCTCGTGCAGCGGCCAGCCCAGCCGGGCGGCGGCCAGCGAGAAGGCGCCGGGATGCGGCAGCACGGTCATTTCGCTACCGAAGTGGCGGGCCAGCGTGGCGCCCACGCCGAACCACATCGGATCGCCGCTGGCCAGCACCACGATTCGCCGATCGCCGCGCGCCGCCAGGATGTCCAGCGAAGCGGCGAACGGGCGCTCCCATTCCAGCCGCTCGGCGGCGCCATCGGGCACCATGGCCAGATGGCGCGCGCCGCCGACCAGCACCTCGGCGGTGTCGATCAGGGCGCGGGCGGCGGGGCTCAGGCCGTCCAGCCCGTCCTCGCCGATGCCCAGAACGGTCAGTGTCATGCCTCCTCCTCGCCCGACAGGGCGTTGACGGCGGCGGCGGCCATGGCGCTTCCACCCCGCCGCCCCAGCAATGTGACATGCGGCAGATCGCTGGCCGCCAGCGCGTCCTTGCTTTCGGCGGCGCCGACGAAGCCGACCGGGAAGCCCAGCACCAGGGCGGGGCGCGCGCCCTCCATCGCCAGCAGATGGAACAGCGCGGTCGGCGCGTTGCCGATCGCCACCACGGCGCCGTCGAGATGGGGCCGCCACAATTCCAGCGCGGCGGCCGAGCGCGTGGTGCCCATGCGCTTGGCCATCTCGGCGACGGCGGGATCATTGAGCGTGCAGATCACCGGATTGCCGTTCAGGCGGCGTCGGATGATGCCGTGCGCCACCATCTCGCAATCGGCCAGGATCGGCGCCCCGGCCGCCAAGGCGGCGCGTCCCGCCGCGCCGGCCTGGGGCGAGAAGCGCAGATCCTCGACGATGTCGGTCATGCCGCAGGCGTGGACCACGCGGGTGACCAGACCGCGCAGATCGTCGGGCAGGGCGTCGAGATCGACCTCGCGGCGGATGGTGGCGAAGGATTGGGCGTAGATCGCTTGCGGGTCGCGCAGCCAATCGGCCGAGGGGGCGGGCCGGCCCAGCAACCAGCCTTCCTCGGTCCGCCCCAGGCGCTTGGGTGCCTCCAGCATCGCCTCCATCCGTCCCTCGCGGTCGGCGCGGGCGAAATGGCGGGCCAGGCCGCGCACGTCGGCCGGCGCCATCGACGACCACACCGCGGCGAAGGTCACGCCGGGTCCGGCGACCGGCGCTTCTTCGAACGGCCAGATTCGGGCGAATTCGGCCAGCCAGGGATGGTTGCGCAGCCGGCTCACCCAGGCCCGGTCGCCCGCGAGAGCGAAGCCGACCAGCACCGACAGCCCGCGCGCCGTCATATCGCTCAGCAGGTCGGCCAGCAGCGCCTCGGCGGCGGCGTGGGTGGCGGGATTGGCGAGCGGCGTCTCCGCGCCCCCTTCGATTCGGCACAGCCGGATCGAGGACCAATCGACCATCACATGGGCGTCGAACACCGGCATCAGTGGTCGTGGTCGTGGTCGTGATCGTGACCGTGACCATGGTGGTGGTGCCCGTGGTCATGGTGGTGATGCCCATGATCCGCGTCGGTGCCGATGCCGCGGACATGGTGATGATGCCCGGCCTGCGCCGCGCCGACCGAGGCTTCGTAGCCGATCACCTGTTCGCGGTATTTGCAAAGCTGGCAGTTCATCGTGTTGTCGCCCGCCAGGATGTCGCGCATCCGCTCGACGAAGCTGTCGATGACCAAGGGGTGGTCGCGCAGGTAAGGGGCCTTGACGATCTCGACGCCGGGATGCTTGGCGGCGGCTTGGTCGGCCCAGTCATAGATGCGCTTGACCAGGATTCCGGTGAACAGGAAATAGGGGAACACCACGATCCGCTTGAATCCCAGATGGACGGCGCGGTCCAGGGCCTCGTCGACCAGCGGGTGGGCGACGCCCGAGAAGGCGGTCTCGGCCCAGCCGAAGCCCATTCCCTCCCACAACATGCGGGTCACCTTGGCGACGTTGGAATTGGCGTCGGGATCGTTGGTGCCGCGCCCCACCACCAGCAGCAGCGCGTCCTTGCGGTCCATGGCGGGCGCCTTGGCCCACGCCTCCTCGACGCGGGCGGCCGAAGCCTTCAGCAGCTTGCCGTCGAGGCCCAGATCGCGGCCGTATTTCACGTCGATGCCGGGATTCTCGGCGGCGAAGCTGTTGACCTCCCAGGGCAGGTCGTTCTTGACGTGACCGGCCGCGAACAGCATGGCGGGCAGCGCCAGGATTTGGGTGGCGCCGCGCGACTTCAGCGCCTCGAGCCCATCGCGGATCACCGGCCGGGCGAATTCCAGAAAGCCGCTTTCGACGTCGTGGTCGGGCAGCCGCTTGGTCAAGTGGCTGGCCAGCAACTGGAATTCCACGGTCGCCTCGACATCGCGGCTGCCATGGCCGCAGATCATGACGGCGGTCTTGCTCATCGGGTCGTCCTCGCATATTGACGGGATCGGGATGGGGCGGCATGCTCGCCGTCATGCCTCCCGATCCACTGCTTCTGCTGTTCGCGGCGCTGTCGCTCGACGCGCTGGCCGGCGACATGCCGGCCCTGTTCGGCCGCGTCACCCATCCGGTGGTCGCGGTGGGCCGCCTGATCGCCCTGGCCGAGGCGCGGCTGAACCGCTCGGATCGCTCGCGCCGCGACCGCATCCTGCGCGGAGCCATCGTGCTGGTCGCCATGGTGGCGGGGGCCTGGGCGCTGGGCTGGGCGATTCATCGCTTCGTGCTGGCGACCCGCTGGGGCTTCGCCTTGGAAATCTTTCTGGTCGCCGTGCTGGTCGCCCAGCGCGGGCTGTTCGACCATGTGCGCGCCGTGGCGGCGGGGCTCGAAACCGACGGGCTGGCCGGCGGCCGGGCGGCGGTGGCGCATATCGTCGGCCGCGATCCCCAATCGCTCGACGACCATGGCGTGGCCCGCGCCGCCATCGAATCCTGCGCCGAGAACTTCTCCGACGCGGTGGTGGCGCCGGTGTTTTGGTATGTCGCGCTGGGCCTGCCGGGACTGTTCGCCTACAAGGCGGTCAATACCTTGGACAGCATGATCGGCTATCGCGACGACCGCTTCGAGGCGTTCGGCAAGGCCTCGGCGCGCTTCGACGACCTGATCAATCTGGCGCCCGCCCGCCTCGCCGGGCTGCTGGTCGCGCTGGCCGCGCTGTTCGTGCCGGGCGCCAGTTTCCCCGGCGCGCTGCGCTGCATATGGCGCGACGCCGGCAAGCACCGCTCGCCCAACGCCGGCTGGCCCGAATCGGCGATGGCCGGGGCGCTGGGATTGGCGCTGGCCGGGCCGCGCCATTATCCCGGTCTGACGGTCAGCGACCCCTGGATCGGCGACGGCCGCGCCCGCGCCACCTCGGTCGACATCCGCCGCGCGCTGATCGTCTTCGCGGTGGCCTGCGGGCTGAACGCCTTGGGGGTGCTGGCGATCTGGGCTTTGCGGTAAGTTGTTGATCTCAGCGTCCACCGGCGATCTCCCATAGGCGGTCGAGATCGACGTGGCGTTCCAGATGGTCGGCCAGCCGGTCCAGCACGATCTCGACGCCGGCCTCCCAATCGAGGGTCGAGC
>JADFZP010000415.1 GCA_015232485.1 Alphaproteobacteria bacterium | reverse complement strand
CTGCGCGACGCCGCGCGGCCCGACCTGGCCGAGGCGGCCTATCGCGGCGCCATCGCCCGCGACCCGACCTATCTCGATCCGATCAACAACCTGGCCCTGGCGCTTCAGGATCTGGGCCGCGGCGATGAGGCCCTGCCCTTGCTGCGCCGCGCCGTCGCCCTGGCCCCGTCCAGCCTGGACGTGGCGATCAACATCGCCGCCACCCTGGCCGATCTTGGGCGCGCGGCCGACGCCGAGGCGGCCTACGAGCGGGCCCGCGTCCTGGCCCCGGCGAACGTCGCCTTGACCAACAACATCGCCCTGTTCCTGGCCGGCCGCGGCCAGCGCGACGAGGCGCGGGCGCTGTTCGCGCGGGCGCTGGCCGAGCGACCCGATCACGACGTTCTGCACGCCAACTACGCCATGCTCTTGATGGGCATGCAGCTTTGCGAGGAGGCCGAGCGGGAGTTCCGCGAGGCGGTGCGGCTCAACCCGGACAACAAGGAGGCCTGGGGCAATCTGGGCTACATGCTGTCGACCCTGGACCGCCAGGCCGACGCGGAATTCGCCTTTCGCGTGGCGCTGGAGATCGACCCGCATTATCGGCAAGGGCTTTACGGCCTGGGCATGGTCAGCCGCGAGATGCTCAACCACGAGGACTCGCTGGACCACACCCGCCGCGCCATCCTGCTGAACCCCGAAGACCCCACGCCCTGGAACAATCTGGGGATCGCCCTGATCGACACGGGCGAGGTCGAGCGGGCGTTGCGTTGCTACCGGATCGCCCTTTCGCTGCGCACCGGCCAGGTCGCGGCGTTCCGGGCCAATTACCTGATGGCTTTGAACTACCCGGCCGAGGTCTCGAAGGAGGAACTGGCCGCCGAGCATCGAAGCTGGGGCGCCCAATGCCGCGCCGAGCCGCCCGCCCCGCACGCCAACCCGCGCGACCCCGAACGAGTCCTGCGCATCGGCTATGTGTCGCCCGATTTCCGGCATCATTCGGTGGCCTATTTCGTCCTGCCGGTGGTTGGGGCGCATGATCGTCGCGCGGTTCACGTCACCTGCTATTCGGTCTCGCCGAAGCGCGACGACTTCACGCGGCGCATCCGCGAGGCCGCCGACGCGTGGCGCGACGCCGGCGGCTGGGACGACCGCCAGTTCGACGAGGCGGTGCGCCAAGACGGCATCGACATCCTGATCGACCTTACGGGCCACACCGGCGGCAATCGCCTGTCGCTGTTCGCGCGGCGGCCGGCGCCGGTTCAGGTCACCTGGCTGGGCTATCCCACCACCACCGGCCTGGACGCCATCGACTGGCGCATCACCGACATCCACGCCGACCCGCCGGGCGAGGGCGATTCCCTGCACAGCGAGCGGCTGATGCGCCTGCCGCGCAATTTCCTGTGCTACAGCCCGGTAGATGGCTTCGAGCCGGTCGCCCCGCCGTCGTTCGACGAGACCGGCGGCATCACCTTCGGCTCGTTCAACACCCTGGCCAAGATCACGCCCCGGATGATCGCCCTGTGGGCCGAGATCCTGCACGCCGTTCCCGGCTCGGGAATGCTGCTGAAGGCCAAGGGCTTCTCAAGCCCCCTGGTCGCGGCGCGGATGCGGGCCGCCTTCGCCGCGCACGGCATTCCCGCCGGAAGGCTGTGCCTGGACGGCTATTCGCCGACCCCCCGTCTGCATCTGGCCCGTTACGGCGCCGTCGACATCGCGCTGGACACCTTCCCCTACAACGGCACCACCACCACCTGCGAGGCGCTGTGGATGGGCGTGCCGGTGGTCACCCTGCGCGGCGATCGTCACGCCGCGCGGGTCGGCACCAGCATCCTGACCAATGTCGGCCTGCCCGAATTGATCGCCAGGGACGAGCGCGACTATGTGCGACGCGCCGTGGACCTGGCCGGAGATCGCGACCTCCTGCGCGCCTTGCGCTTGAGCCTGCGCGGGCGTGTCGCCGAGACGCTGTGCGACGCCCCGGCCTTCATCTCGGAATTCGAAACGGCGCTGAGGCGCATGTGGCAAAAGTGGTGCGCCATCCCCTGAAGTGCGGCAAGATCGCGCCGCGCACAGGGGGAGATCAGCATGCCGACCGCTTCCGACATCCTGGCCATGATGGCGTCCGGCAATCCCGAACAGGTGAGGGCGGGCAAGCGGGCGCTCGCCGAACTGGAGAGAACCAGTCCCGACGACCCGATGGTGATCGCCCACTCGTGCCATTTGGCCGTGTGCGAAGATCGATCCGACGACGCGATGCGATGGCTGGCCAAAATCGACGCCAGCCAAGTCGACCCGTTCTTTCACACCCTGTCCGTGCTGGGCGGCCTGCGTCGGGTCGCGAGCTTCCTGCGCCGCGCCGGCGCCGAGCGGGATGGCGGAACGATCGCCGCGCTACTGGGCCTGTGCCACCAATCGATCTATCAGCGCGACTGGACGGCGACCGAGCCATGGCCCCTCGACAATTCGCGCCTGTCGCGGCCGGTCGGCGACCACATGCCCCGGGCCAGCCACGATCTGGCGCGACGGATCAGCGAAACCGGCCAGGGCATGGGCGATGCCACGCCCATCGCCGGCGGCGAAGTCCCCTGGGCGGACGGCACGGTGCTGTTCAATCTGGTCGCCCAGCTACGGCCGCGCCGGATTCTGGAAATCGGCTTCGCCAAGGGCCTGTCGACCCTGTTCATGCTGTCGGCCTGGGACGGCGTCGAGAGTCACACCGTGGTCGACCCGCTGCAGTGGAGCGCCTATCGCTTCAATGGCGTGAAGAACGTCACGGCGGCGGGCCATGGCGACAAGCTGCGGCTGATCCAGTTGCCGAGCAGCCTGGCGATGCCCACGCTGCTGGCCGACGGCGAAAGCTTCGACCTGATCTTCATCGACGGCAGCCATTGCTTCGAGCACACGATCTTGGAGGCTTTGTACGCCGACCTGCTCGCCGAATGGCACACCGTGGTCGCTTTTCACGACTATCACATGGAGCCGGTCTTCGCGGCCATCGAGTTCATGAGGCTCAATCGTGGCTGGGCCGGCTTGGTGGCGGCGGACGTCGCGATCCTGCGGCGCGATCGGGCGAAACCCAACCTGCAAAACGACTACGTGCCGTTTTCGACGGCCCGCCCGAAGACCTGAGCGGCGCGCGCTCCACCGCTCTTTCAATGCTGGCCCAAACCCTGTGCGACGCCCCCGCCTTCGTCGCCGAGTTCGAGGCGGCGCTACGCATCGCGCTTTAGTCGATCTTGGGCACCGCGTTGGCCACGGCGGCGCTTTCGCGGTCAAGCGTATCGAGCATCCAAGCGGCGAGGCTTTTCTTCTGCGCCGCCGCAGCCACGAAGTACCGCCGCCGCTGTTCGTCCGACGGGCGCAGGGTCATCTTGCCGGCCCATGCCTTTTCCGGCTCCTCGCCTTCCTCGCGGCACCACGCGAGGTAATCGTCGACGCTGGCTTTAAACTCGGCCTTCAACTCGTCCACGGTGCGGCCGTAGAAGTCGATCACGTCATTTAGGCCGATGACGCGGCCGTGGAAGGCGTCCGCCGATTCGTCGTATCCGAACTCGGCGTAATAGCCCTCGTAGTTCAACACATTCATCAGCACTGGCATCCCTCCGACGCGGGGGTGACGCCCGCGTTCCTCAGAAATTCGCGCGCCGACTCGAC
>JADFZP010000414.1 GCA_015232485.1 Alphaproteobacteria bacterium | reverse complement strand
GGTCCATGATTGTGGCCGGGGCAGCGGACCACGCCGAACCAATATTCCTCGACGCCGTGGATGGCTCGGAAAAGCTGTTCCATGTCGAGGGGCTTGGTGACGAATCCGGCGGCGCCCAGGTCGTAGGAGGCCAACACGTCGCGCTCGACGTCCGAGGTGGTCAGCACCACCACCGGGATGCGGGCCAGCTGGGGGTCCGCCTTCATCGCCTTGAGGACTTCCTTGCCGTTCATCAGCGGCATGTTGAGGTCGAGCAGCACGAGATCGGGGGTCGGCGCGTTGTCGTGAAGGCCGGGCGCCTTGTTGAGGACGTCCATCGCCTCGACGCCGTTCATGGCGGTGGTCACACGGCAGATGAAGCGGCCCTCGGCCAGGGCGATCTTGATCAGGTCGATGTCGCCGGGCTCGTCTTCGACCAGCAGGATCTCGAAGGGCGGAATGATGCTGTTGGCCATCAGGCGCGATCCTCTTGAATGGGCAACGTGACCCTGATCCGGGTGCCTCCGTCGATGCCGTCCTCGATGCCGATGGTGCCGCCCGCCGTTTCGACGATCTTCTTGGCGAGCGGCAGCCCGATGCCGGTTCCGGGGAAGGCGCGGCCGGGATGCAGCCGCTCGAACACTTTGAATACCCGTTGGCGGTATTCTGGCGGAATGCCCAGGCCGTTGTCGACAACGGAGATGTCGACGACGCCGTCGCCCCGCGTTCCCTCGACCCGGACGACCAGCGGCGTCTCTGATCGGCGGTAGGTCGCGGCGTTGCCGATCAGCGCCGCGAACAGATCGACGGCGCGCTTGCGGTCGAGCCCCACCCAGGGCAGGTCGTCGCACGCCACCGTCACTTCGGCGCGCGGCACGCGGTCGCCCAGACTCCGCAACGCCTCGACCACCGCCGGGGCGATCAGGCATCGGGCCTCGGGGGGCGGCGCGCGGTCCAGCGCGACGTAGAGTTGGACATCGCGCAGCAGCGAGCGCAGCCGCTCGGCGCCGGTCAGGATGTAGTCGAGCGATTGCAGCGCCTCGGGCGAATCGATCTTTCCCACCTGGCCGCGCAGCCGCTGGCCGAAGGCGTGCTGCAGCCGCACCGGCTCTTGCAGGTGATGGGCGAGGATGTCGGTGAACTGCCCCATATCCTCGTTGCGCCGCTCGAGATCGCCGCGGGCCTGTTCCAGCTCGACCTCGCGCGCCCGCAGGCGGCGCTCGGTCGCCTGTTGGCGCATGCTTTGCCATTGCAGCAGGATGGTGCCGGCCAGGATCAGCGCGGTGCCGCCCCACCCCGCCGCCAGGAACAGCCGATGCTCGTGGAGATGGGCGCCGCGCAAGCTTTCCTCGGGCCGGGTGGCCATCACGACCAACCCGTAATCATCGAGGCGGCGGAAGGCGCGGATGCGCGGTATGGCGTCGATGGGGCCCGTCCCCCGCACAAAGCCTTCCTGCCGCTCCCACAATTGGGGGAAGAACGAGGCTTCGGTGTAAGACTGGCCGACCGTGCGATCGGTCCCCGAAGCGCGCGCCCGCACGATGCCGTCGCGGCCCAGCACCACGATGGTGGACTCCGGTCCCAGTTCGATCTGGCTGTGGATGTCGGCGATGTAATTGGGGTCGAGCGACACCACCACCACCCCGCCGAACGAGCCATCGGGCTTGTTGAGGCGGCGGGTCAACTGGATCGACCACTTGCCCGAGCTGCGCCCCAGCACCGGCTTGCCGACCCACAAGGCGCCGGAATCGGCATCCTTGTGGATGCGGAAATGCTCGCGGTCGGAAAGGTCGATCGGCGGTCCCGGTGCCATTGGCGCGGTCGAGGCGACCAGCCGGCCATCGCCGCCGATGATGCCGGCCTGCACCGTCAAGCCCCGCAGAATCGGGCTGACCGCCACCTGCTCAGCCAAGTCGAAATGCGCGGGATCGTGTTCCCAGACGGCCTTGAGGTGCACCACCACCTGATCCAGGCCGCGCACCAGACTGCGCGTATGCGCCTCGAGCAGGCGCACGTAATTGGACATTTCAAGCCGAAAGCCCGCGTCGCGCAACTTTTCCAGGCGCGCATCCTGATCAACGACGCCAAGCCAGAGAAGCGCGAGCAGCACAGCGCCGAAACCGGGAACCGAGTATCGGTGAAGGAACGGCTTGGCGGACATCTTCTCGGGCTTTGGGTGGGGCTACCCGATCCTTATACACCCAGAGCCACACCGCCCCCCCATGCTTTGTGCGCAGGTCATGCCGCGACTATACCAAAGCATCAACCTTTGAACATCGCCTCGGCGCGGCGCCGAAGCTCGTCCGGCGGCACGTCCTCCGTGTGGGTGGCGATATGCCAGACATGGCCGAACGGGTCTTTGATGGTGCCGGCGCGGTCGCCGTAGAACTCGTCCCTCACCGGCCGCAGCGCGACCGCTCCGGCGGCGGCGGCGCGGGCCGCGATGGCGTCGACGTCCTCGACATACAGATAAAGGCTGACCGGCGAGCCGCCCAACGCGTCGGGCCCCCGCGCGCCCATCTCGGGCCACTCGTCGGTCACCATGATCGAGGAGTCGCCGATCTTGATCTCGGCATGCATGACGCGGCCATCCGGGTTGGCCATCCGCATCACCTCAAAGGCCCCGAACGCGGTCTTGTAGAAATCGATCGCCGCCGCCGCGTCACGGATGACGAGGTAGGGCGTGACGGTGTGGTAGCCGGGCGGAATGGGGGAAGTCGCGCCACTCATGATCCGTCTCCTCGCGACAGGCGGTCGATCTTCGCCGCCATGATGAAGTCGTTCTCGTGCAGCCCGCCGATCTTGTGGGTGAACAGGGTCACCGACGCATAGCCCCAGCCGAAGCAGATGTCGGGATGGTGGCCGGCCGACTCGGCCAGGGCGCCGACCCGGTCGACGAAGGACAGCGCCTCGGCGAAATTCTTGAAGCGCAGATCGCGAACCAGGCGCGTGCCCGCCTCGCGCAGTTCCCATTCGGGGATGTCGCGGGCGAACACGGCGGCTTGGTCGGGGCCCAGCGGCTCGACGCCGCCTCGGCAGGGGGTGCAGGTCTTTTCGTGCAACGCCATTCGCTTCGTCCTCCGGAAGTTTCACCAAGGGGAGATGGCGCGCCATCCGCCCAGATCAACATTGGCCGAAGGGGAACCGTAAACGGGGGCCGCCTGTTTCCCCTGGAACCCGATGTCCCAGGAGCACGCCATGTCCAACAGCGAGATCGTCAGCCGCGCCTATGACCACTTCAACCGGAAGGATTTCGACGGGCTTGCCGCCATGGTCGCTCCCGATTGCTCGTGGAACGTGGCCGGGCCGGCCGACATTCCTTGGGCCGGCCATTACGAAGGCCCCGAGCAGGTCAAAGCCTATGCCCGCACCCTGACCGAGACGGTCGATTTCCAGTCCTTCGCCCCCGAGAACTTCGTCGAAGGCGGCGACACGGTGGTGGTGTGCGGCTCGGAAAAGGCCGTGGTCAAAGAGACCGGCAAGGAATTCGTCAACCTGTTCGCCCACGTCTTCACCGTCAAGGATGGCAAGATCACCTTCTTCCAGGAATACGGCGACACCGCCGAGATCGAGCAGGCGCTTCACTGATATCGGCGAGCGGTCGGATGGTGGCGAAGCGCATGTAGAGGAAGCTCCACGCCACCCACGCCCAGCACGC
>JADFZP010000413.1 GCA_015232485.1 Alphaproteobacteria bacterium | reverse complement strand
GCGGATCACTCCATCGCCACACCCAACATGGACCCCCGCTTTTCGCGGGGGTGACGAGCCAAGGAAGGCGGGGCCCGACTCAACCTTTCACCCGCACCCGATAGCGCAGCACCGTCTGGCCGCCCGGCGGGACCGGAAGCGTCCAGACGGCGGTGCCGGAATCCTTGGCCCGATGGGGCGCGGTTTCCTCAAGAATCGTCCAGTCGCCGGCCATCGATTCGCGCAGCTCGACCGTGACCGGGCCGGGCTTGCCGTTGCGCAGGGTGATCTCCCAGCCGCTTTCCCAAACGGCGGGAGCGATTTGCGCGTAGGTCTTCTGCACCCGCTCGACCGAGACGTCGAAATCCTCGCCCAGGGTGATCGTCACCTCTTCGCCGCGCGCCGTATGGCCAAGCGGCGCCTCGCCCACGAAATGGGTCACGCCGGTGGCGTCGGGGCGATAAGCGCGCAGGGTGCCGGCCGGCAGCGGCACGCCCAGGCCAGACGCCTCGTCGTTGCGGAAGCGAAGCTGGACCTTGGCCTTCTGGGCCGGCCAGTCGTCGCCCACCCGGCGGCGGAACAGGTGGATCTCGCCCTCGGACAGCAGGTGGCGCTCGACGGCGACGCTGGGCGCGGCCAGCAGGGCGATCTGCTTGGACTGGTTGTCGCCCAGGGTCACCGGCCGGGCCACGGAGTAAAGGTGGAAGCCCTCCAGCGGCTGAGTGGCGATTCCGTCGTCCATGGCCGGCGCGGCCTTCATCGCCATGGTCACCATGCGCTCGGGCGCCGGCTCGGGCGCGCGGCGGACCTCGCCGGCCACCAGATGCAGGCGCGCCTCGGGATAGGCGGCGCCGCTGGTGTTGGTCAGGGTGACGCGCGCCTCGAGGCTCATCGCCGTCTCGTCGGGATGAAGGCGCGCCACCCAATCGGCCTGCCACGTCACGCCGCCGGTCAGATAGGACAGGTCGAGGGCGCGCGGCCCGGCGGCTTCGCTGTCGACCACCGCCAGCAAGGTGGGGCGGGCGCGCAGGCCGGCGGGCAGGCCGGCGAAGGCCAGGGTCTCGGCCGGTTCGACCACGACGCGGCCCTCGGCTTCGAGCACCGCCAGCCCGTTTTCGACGGTGATCAGGCGGGCCGGCTCGAAGCGGCGCTCGCCGGTTTGCGGGTGGGTGCGCGCGATGAACACCGTCTCGCCCAGCGCGCGGGCCAGCAGGTTGTCGGGCGTGGCGAGGTCGAAATCGAAGCGCTGCTCGACGAGGCGCAGGGCGGGGCCGGCCTCGGCGGGGACCAGGATGGCGCTGGGCGGCATCAACCGCGCGCTCACCCCCTCGAAGGCCAGCGCGTTGGTCCCGGCGTCGAGCGCCACGGCGCGGCGGTCGCGCACCAGGGCGAGATCGCCCTGATAGACGGTCAGCGACAGCGCCGCGCGGTCGGCGGCGCCCACCCGCTTCTCGTCCGCCGAGGCGACCCCGCCAGAGGCCAGGGCGAGGACCGCGACGGCGGTCAGGATCGGAATACGCAAATAGGCCTCCACGGTTTTTGCCCGAACGGCGCGAATCTCGGTTATTCTGGCGGCCAGGGCAAGACGGGCCGAAGGGGGCTGACCCATGGAACTTATCTCGATCTTCGTTTTCGTGGTGGTCATCCTGATGGTGCTGCTGGTCGCCTCGGGCGTCAAGGTGGTGCCGCAGGGCATGGAATGGACGGTCGAACGGTTCGGCCGCTACACGCGGACCATGGAGCCGGGCCTGCACTTCATCACGCCGATGGTCGAGCGGGTCGGCGCCCGCATGAACGTGATGGAAGAGGTGCTGGACGTCCCCTCGCAAGAGATCATCACCCGCGACAACGCCATGGTCAAAGTCGACGGCGTGGTCTTCTACCAGGTGCTGGACGCCGCCAAGGCGGCCTACGAGGTGCGCCAGCTCGAACTGGCCATCCTGAACCTGACGATGACCAACATCCGCACCGTGATGGGCGGCATGGACCTGGACGAGCTGCTGTCGCAGCGCGACAAGATCAATGCGCAGTTGATGGCCGTGGTCGACGACGCCACCACGCCGTGGGGCGTCAAGGTCACCCGCATCGAGATCAAGGACATCGCACCGCCGCGCGATCTGGTCGATTCGATGGCCCGCCAGATGAAGGCCGAGCGCGACAAGCGCGCCGCCGTCTTGGAGGCCGAGGGCCTGCGCCAAGCCGCCGTGCTGCGCGCCGAGGGCGAGAAGCAAGCCGTCATCCTGGCCGCCGAGGGCCGCCGCGAGGCCGCCTATCGCGACGCCGAGGCGCGCGAACGCGAAGCCGAGGCCGAGGCCAAGGCGACGGCCATGGTGTCCGAGGCGATCGCCCGCGGCAGCGTGCACGCGGTCAATTATTTCGTCGCCCAGCGCTATGTCCAAGCCCTGGAAAACATCGCCTCGGCGCCCAATCAAAAGCTGGTGCTGATGCCGCTCGAGGCGGCCGGCGTGATCGGCGCCCTGGGGGGGGTCGCCGAACTGGCCAAGGAAGCGATGGCGAAGGGCGGCCGCTGAGATGGTGGACGGGTTGATCTATTGGCACTGGCTGATCCTGGCCGTCCTGCTGGTCGGCGCCGAGATCCTGGCGCCCGGAATCTTCTTGATCTGGCTGGGCGTCGGCGCCGGCCTGACCGGCATCCTGGCGTTCCTGCTGCCCGATTTGGCCTGGCAGGCGCAAGGCCTGATCTTCGCCGTGCTGGGGCTGGTGGCCACCCTGACGGGGCGGCGCCTTTACGGCCCGACCGCCGACGAGGTCTCGGACCATCCCGACCTCAACCGGCGCGGCGACCAGCATCTTGGCCGCACCTACCGCCTAAGCGCCCCGATCGTCAACGGCAGCGGCCGGATGAAGGTGGGCGACACCACCTGGAAGGTCGCCGGCCCCGATTTGCCCGAGGGCGCCTCGGTCAAGGTGGTCGGCGTCGACGGCATCGTCCTGCTGGTCGAGGCGGTGAAATAGGATCAACACGCAAGGGGGACAATTCAATGACCGTCATCGCTTCGCTTCGCCTGACCGCCTTGGCGGTCGGCGTGTTCGCGGCCGGCCCGGCCGCCGCCGCGTCTTGGAGCTACGAGGGCCATGGCGGCCCCGCCGAGTGGGCCAAGGTCTCGAACGATTTCGCGGCGTGCGAGGGCAAGGATCAATCGCCGATCGACATCAAGAACGCCATTCCCGCCCGGCTTGGCGAGATCAAGGTCAGCTATCGACCCCAGTCCCTGGCGGTGATCAACAACCGCCACACGATCCAGGTGAACTTCAAGCCGGGCAACACCATTGAGTTCGAGGGCGAAACCTTCGACTTGGTCCAGTATCACTTCCATACGCCCAGCGAGCACGCCATCGACGGCAAGCGCTCGCCGATGGAGACGCATCTGGTCCACAAGGGCGCCACCTCGGGCAAGCTGGCCGTGCTGGGCGTGATGATGGTGCCGGGGAAGGCCAACGACACCATCGAGGCGATCTGGAACGCCATGCCGACCGAAGCCGGGCCGGAGAAGGTTGTGGCCGAGGTGCTGTTGAACCCCCAAGCCCTGCTGCCCGCCAGCCAGGGCTATTTCCGCTACGAGGGCTCGCTGACCACGCCGCCTTGCTCGGAGGTGGTGGATTGGGTCAACCTCAAGCAGCCGATCGAAGTCTCGCAGGC
>JADFZP010000412.1 GCA_015232485.1 Alphaproteobacteria bacterium | reverse complement strand
GCTGGCGCCTGCGCACTTGGCCCAAGGCCTTCACCTTGGGCTGGCGCCTGCGCACTTGGCCCAAGGCCTTCACCTTGCCGACGATCTCGTGCTTGAAGTCGTTGCCGCCGGAAATCTCGCGCGACGAGGTCGGCTTCGGCACGTAGTCGGCGGCGCCCATTTCCATGGCGCGCAGCGAAATGTCGGCGTTCTTCAGGGTCAAGGTCGAGGCCATGATGACCTGCAAACCCGGCGACATCTTGAGCATCTGGGGCAGCGCCGTCATGCCGTCCATCACCGGCATCTCGATGTCGAGAACCACGACTTCGATGTCGTGCCGCTCCAGCGCGTTCAACGCCATCTGCCCGTTGCCCACCGAGGCGACCACGCTGATGGAGGGATCCTCCTCGAGCATGCGCGTGATCAGGCCGCGAACGACCGCCGAGTCGTCCACCACCATCACCCGCACGGGATCATTCGCCGAAGCTGCGCCGTTATCGGAAGCCATATCCACCTACAAGAGCCCGACCTGCGAGAACTTGGCCTGCAGAATCTCGCTGTCAAAAGGCTTCATGATGTATTCGTTGGCACCCGCCAGGATCGCTTCCTGAATGTGCTCGATGTCGTTCTCGGTGGTGCAGAACACCACCACCGGGGCTTCGCCACCCGGCAGCTTGCGCAATTCGCGCAGAAAATCGATGCCGTTCATCACCGGCATGTTCCAGTCGAGCAGCACCGCGTCCGGCATGTTGCGGCGGCACGCGTTCAGCGCCACCTCGCCGTCCTCGGCCTCCTCGGTGGTAAAGCTCAGTTCGGTGAGAATCTTCTTGGCCACCATTCTGATGACCTTGGAATCATCGACGATCAGGCAGGATCTCATGCGACTTCGCTTTCACCGGGTCTGCAGGAACGTGGCCGGGCGCTTCCGCCGGCCATCTCCTTCAATTCACGTCCGTTCTGGTAAAGTCCAAAAGACGCGGCACGTCAAGCACCACGAGCAATTGAGTCTGCAGACGGTAGATGCCCGCCGAGAAATCCCGCCACAGCGGGTCGACGGTCGGCGGGTTGCGCTCGAACGCGGCGGCGGGGAGGCTGAGCACCTCGCCGACCGAGTCGACCATCAGACTATACAGCTCGCCGCTCTGTTCCACCACGACGCTCATGCCCTTGACCGTGTCCGGCCGCTTGGGCAACCCCAAGCGCAGGCGCACGTCGATCGCCGTCACGATGCGACCGCGCAGGTTCAGCGATCCGGCCACCTCGCGCGGGGCCAGGGGGATGCGGGTGATCTTCTGGGTTCCCAGCACGTCCTGGACGGTCAGCACGGGAATGCCGAACAGGTGGCGGTCGATGAACATGGTCACGAAGTCCTGGGTCTCGGCGGAGACCTCCTGGACGGCGCGCTTGCTGCTTGGAACGGGAGCGTTCATGCGGCACCTTCAGAGGCGGCGAGGGTTTGCGCGAGGGTCTGGAGCAGAGCGTCCCGGTCGAATTTCGCCACGTAGTCGTTGAACCCGACCTGACGGCCCCGCTCGAAATCCTTTTCCGTGGCGTGCGAACTCAGCGCGACCAGCGGAACGTTCTGCCAGCGCGAGTCGCCGCGGACGGCCTGGGCGAATTCGAAGCCGTTCATGCCCGGCATCTCGATGTCGCTGATGATCACGTCGAAGCGGCTGCCCGATTCGCGCAGGGTCAACGCCTTGTCGGCGCTTTCCACCGACGTCACCTCGTAACCGGCGACCGAGAGCAGCGGCGTCAGCAGATTGCGGAAGAACGGGCTGTCGTCGACCAGCAGCACCTTCTTGCCGGCGTCGTCGTCGCCATAGGCGTCCTCTTTCGACGAGCCGAACCAATCGCCGAACGCCTGCGTCAGGTAGAAGCCGGCGTCGATCACGTCGGTCGCCTTGCCGGCCACCACCGCCGTGCCCAGCAGGCCGGGCTGGTCGACCGTCAACTGGACCTTCAGGCGCTCCTCGACGATGTCGACGATCTCGTCGACGATCAGGCCCATCGAGCGGTCGAGATCCGAGAACACCAGCACCGGCTGGCGACCCTGCTCCTGCATCTGGCCGTACGGGTCGATCGGCACCAAGGGCATCAGATGGCCGCGATACTGGACCACCGGCTTGCCGTGCGAATGCTCGATGGTCGAGAGTTCGATCTCTTCCAGGCGGGCCACCAGGGCGAGCGGCACGGCCTTGAGGTCCTTGCCACCGGCGCGGAAGATCAGCAGCGAGGTCTTCTCGTCGCCCTTGCCCTCGCGGGTGGCGGCAACCTCGGTCGCCTGCGAGTTGCCCATCGCCACTTCGCCGGTCGCCCCGGCGATGCCGTTGGGGTCGAGGATCATGATGACGCTGCCGTCGCCCAGGATGGTGTTGCCCGAGAACATCGAGATGTGGCGCAGGATCGGCGCCACCGGCTTGACCACGATTTCCTCGGTGTCGAACACCCGGTCGACGATGATGCCGAAGGTGTAGGTGCCGACCTGGGTGACGACGATGAACATCTCGTCGCGCTCGGCGGCCTCGTCGCCCAGCTTGAGCAGGCGCTCAAGCGAGACCAGCGGCAGCAGCCGATCGCGCAGGCGCAGCACCGGCGCGTTGTTGATGCGCTCGATGCCGTGCTCGGAATTGGGGGTCACGCGCACCAGTTCCAGCACGCTGATCTGCGGGATGGCGAAGCGCTCGCCGCCGCATTCGACGATCAGCGCCGAGACGATGGCGAGCGTCAGCGGGATCTTGATGACGAAGCTGGAGCCGCGGCCCTCGGCGGTCTTCAGCTCGATCGTGCCGCCGATCTTCTCGATGTTGGTGCGCACCACGTCCATGCCGACGCCGCGGCCCGAGACGCTGGTCACCTTCTCGGCGGTCGAGAAGCCGGCCTTGAAGATGTACTGGGCGATCTGCGCCTCGGTCATGCCGTCGAGTTCGCTTTCCGAAGCGAGCCCGCTGGACACGATCTTCTGGCGGATGCGGCGGATGTTCAGGCCGCGGCCGTCGTCCGAAATCTCGATGATGATGTGCCCGCCCTCGTGATAGGCGTTCAGCATCACCTTGCCGACTTCGGGCTTGCCGGCCTTGCGCCGCTCTTCGGGGCCCTCGAGGCCGTGGTCGGCCGAGTTGCGCACCATGTGGGTGAGCGGGTCCTTGATCAGTTCCAGAACCTGGCGGTCAAGCTCGGTCTCGGCGCCGATCATCTGAAGGTCGATCTTCTTCGCCATCTCGACCGACAGATCGCGGACGATTCGCGGCAGCTTGGCCCAGGCGTTGCCGATCGGCTGCATGCGGGTCTTCATCACCCCTTCCTGCAGATCGGTGGTGATGTGGCTGAGGCGCTGGAGCGGCGTGGCGAATTCGCTGTCGTCGTGGCCGCGCACCATTTGCAGAAGCTGGTTGCGGGTCAGCACCAGTTCCGAGACCAGCGTCATCAGGTTTTCGAGCAACTCGACGTTGACGCGGATGGTCTGCGCCGCGACGGCGCTTTCCTTGGTCTGCAATTCGGCCGGCAGGTTGGCCTGGGGCTTGCCCGCGGTGGCGGGCACGCTGGCGCGCACCGGCTCGTCGTCCGGATCGGGATCGGGATCGTGCTGCACCGCCATCGGGGTGGCGGCGGCGACCGGCTCGGGCTTGGCCTCGGCGACGAATTCGGGCTGGGGCGGCGGCGGC
>JADFZP010000411.1 GCA_015232485.1 Alphaproteobacteria bacterium | reverse complement strand
ACGCCTGTCCGGCCTGCGAACCGCGATGATCAACGCCTCGAGCCGCCTGATCGAGAAGGACGCCGGCGGCTCTTCCGTCTCCGGGACGTCATCGGCCTCCTTGCCCGGCTGTCGGCAGACCGTCACCCCGTTCTCGTACGCCCAGTTGGCCTGTTCTTTGGAGTCACCTTGCGACATTGACCATCCGTCAAACAGCTTTTCTCCCACGCCCCGTCATTATATAGGCAGTGGCATGGAAGCGGTAATGGTAATGCCAATCCGATGCTGACCGCCCTGATCGCCGCCGGCTTGCTGCTGGCCCTGGGAATCGCCGCCAAGGGGATGATCGCCCACGCCCTGCTTATCGCGGTGGCCTGGGTGACCAAGAACGTCCTGCTGCTGGGCTTCCTGCGCACGCCGGTGGGCAAGCGCGCGGCGCGTTCGGTTCGTCGCGAGACCTATTCCCGACTTGACGGCAAGAAGCGCCGCGCCGCCTATCGGCTGTTCGACCGCCTGTCCCGCGCCGAGGCCAAGATGGCGTCGGTGTTCGGCCGCCTGTTCGGGCGACGCCCGCCCAAGCGATAGCGAGCCGCCCTCGCGCCCGGCTTGACCGCCGCGCCGCATGACGATAGCAGTGGATGTCGTCAGACGAAGGCCGGGGGGCAGCCGTTGCATCATTCGACCGTCGCGCCGGAGTCGTCGGACGCCGCCGAAGTCGATTTGCGGCGGATGCGCCGACTGGCCACCGGCCTGCTGGTGGTGGTGGCGCTGGCCTTCGCCGCCGCATGGTGGGCCGAACCGCGCTGGCCGTGGCTGGCGCCCTTGCGCGCCTTCGCCGAGGCGGCGGTGGTGGGGGCGGTCGCCGACTGGTTCGCGGTGGTGGCGTTGTTCCGCCATCCGATGGGCATTCCCCTGCCCCACACCGCCGTCATCACCCGCAATCAAGGCCGAATCGCCGCCGCCATCGGCCGCTTCGTCGCCGCCAACCTGGTGGCGTCGCCCGACATGGCGCGGCGCCTGACCGAACTCGACCCGGCCGGCCAGGCGGCCGTCTGGCTGGACCGGCCCGAGCTGCGCGAAGTCCTGGCGCGCCGGGCGGTCGAGACCTTTCCCGCGCTGCTGGCCACCATCGGCGAGGATCGCCTGCGCGCCTCGGTCGGCGCCGCCCTCGAACGCGGTCTGCCCACGGTGGTCAATCCGGCCCGCATGGCCCAGGTGCTTAGCATCCTGACCGAGAACGGCCAACATCTGCGGGCGCTCGACTTCGCCCTGGACGAGGTGGGGGGATTCGTCGCCCGTCACCAGAAGCTGATCCGCAGGAAAGTATCGCTGCGCTGTGGCGAATGGATGCCGCTGTGGATCGAGACGCGGGTGGCCGACGCCGTGGTCGAGGGCATCACCGACACCGTCGCCGAGCTGCGCGATCCGGGCCATCCCTGGCGCCTGGAATTCGAGAGGCTGGTCAACGAGCAGATCGGCACCCTGGCCGAATCGGCGGAATTCGCGGCGCGGCTGGAAACCATCACGGCGCGGGTCGCCGAGGACACGGCGGTCGAGGCGTTGCTGGACCACGTTTGGCGGGATATCGAGGATCGCCTGACCGCCGACCGCGCCGGACTGGCGGCCGCGCTGGAGCGGTTGCTCGATCAACTCGGACGACGGCTGCGCGAGGACGAGTCGCTGCGCCAATCGGTCAACGACTGGTGTCGTGCCGCCTTCGAACGACACGTCATGCCGCGCCGCGCCACGCTCGGCCGGTTGATCGCCGACCTGATCCTGCGTTGGGAAGCCAGCGACCTGACCGGCCGCGCCGAACGCCACATGGGCGCCGATCTGCAATACATCCGCATCAGCGGCACCATCGTGGGCGGCTTGGTGGGGCTGTCCATCCATCTGGTGACCACCGCGATTCGCGGCTGATAACGTTTCCACCGTCCGCGCCAATTTTGGCGATTATGGTAGAAACATCGCAGCAAATTATCGGGGCGGCCTGGGACAATGCCGCGCGCCGCCAGGACGGCTATTGAGTGCGCAACGACGGTGAGGGCCTTTTCGCGCTTACCGCAAGCCCCATCGTCAATGGGACGTACGCTCCTCGTCCGCGTCCAGGCGCGCCAGGATGTCGAGAGCCTTCTGCCGGTCGGCTCCAGCCGCCGCCGCGTGGAAGCGGGTCTCCGCGTCGTGGGCGGCCAGGGCGGTGGTGCCCAGTTCCTCCATCAGCTTGTTGAGGCTGACGCCGCGAGACGCCGCCAGTTGCTTGAGGCGCTGGGCGGTGTCGTCGGGAAGGCGGATGGTCAAGGTGCTCATCTCATCTGCTCCAGGCATTGCGAAGGGGTCAGAACCAGAAGATTGCTCCAGCGCAGTTCTCCGCCGCGCACATCGCGGATATTGTGGGTGACGATCGCCCGCGCGGCTCCGGCGATGGCCAGTTCGATCAGGTAGTTGTCGCCCTCGTCCCGCAGGTTGGGGCGCCAGCCATAATAGATCTTGATCCACTGACCGGCGGCGGCAAGGGCCGCCAGCACCTGACGGCGCTCCTCCGCCGTCGTCTGATCCGTCCATACCGGCCGCGCCAGCAGATCCTCGTATTCCAGCCACAGGGCGTTGGAGAACAGCGGCCGGTAGCCGCCCTCCAGGCAACGCCGCAAGACTTGACGCGACGCCCCGCCACCGGAGCGTAGCGCGGCAACGAAAACATTGGTGTCGATGACCAGTGGAACCATGGTGATAGCATATGTGCTGTCATCGTGGGTCTCAAGGGCGATTTTCGCCTACCCGGGGTGTTTCCTATTTGTGGCGTGCAATATCTGAGTGGAGGTGGAAACATGGCGTTCAATTCCTCTTGCACGCCATATTAATACGCCATATCCGCCGAGCGAGGGCCAAACCGGCCCGAAACGGCCCCTGCTAGTGCACTGACGCCAACAAAAGGTTCACTTTTGTCCCCTTTTCCGTCATGGCCGGGCTTGACCCGGCCATCCACGTCTGACCGCGGAAGAGAAAGCGGAAACAACGGCTTGTACGGCTGTCATGTGGATGCCCGGATCAAGTCCGGGCATGACGGCGTGGGAGGTTGCCTGTATCTTTTGAATGAATCCGTGCACTAGGGTATCAAGGCGACCCCCTCAAGAAGCCCCGTGACCGCGCCCAGGCCCAGGTGGTGGCGGCCATCGACCGACCCGCTTTTTTGACGAGACAGCCGCTCGTTCGGGTCAGCCCGGTGGGCGATCCCAAACGATGGTCGCCACCGCGTCGCAGGACGGGCAAAGCGGCGCCCAATCGGCGACTTCGGCACCGCACGCCCCGCAATGCCAGTGGGGGAGCGGCGCCGTGCCTTCGCGGCGGTGCCACATCGCGGCGGCCGTCTGGTCGCCCGTCTCGCGCTCCTCCACCTCGGCCATCAGGCCAAAGACCCGCCGGTCGGAGACCGCCTTCGCCGCCGCCACCAGATGCCGTCGCGCCAAACCCCATTGCTCGGCGGCGACGGCCGCTTCGCCGACCGCCAGATGGCTTTCGCAATGATCCGGGTTGCCGGCGACCAGTGATTCGCGGTGACGCAGACGCGATCCGGCGTCGCCGTCGGCCGGTTCGGCCGCCGCCAGCAGCAGGCGCGACGGCGCGTGCCGCCAAGTCTCGGCGAGCACCGCCGCCGCCTCGTCGTGACGACCG
>JADFZP010000410.1 GCA_015232485.1 Alphaproteobacteria bacterium | reverse complement strand
ACCATTTGGACGACAACCCGAGTCTGAAGGCGATGCTCGGCGAGGCGGTGGAAAAAGCCTATGGCCGCGCGATCCTCGAGGCGGCCGCGGAAACCGGTCTTGACCGCGAGACCTTCCCCGCGACGTGCCCGTGGGGATTCGAGCGGGTGATGAGCGAAACGTTCTGGCCCTCCGGCGACGACGACCGATGAGCGCCGCGCCCCGCTTGCATCCGGCTTCCGAAGCGGGGTAGCCTGCGGGTCTTCCCCCAGGCAATCGTCGAGAACCCATGCGTCCCGACCTCGCGTCAAAATACGACCTTCGTGTGCCCCGCTACACCTCGTATCCGACCGCGCCGCATTTCGGGCCGCAGGTCGGGGCCGAGCGCTATCGCGACTGGCTGGACGGCATCGATCCGTTCTTGCCGCTGTCGCTTTATCTGCACATCGCCTATTGCGCCGAGATGTGCTGGTTTTGCGGTTGCCACACCAAGATCACGCGGCAATACGCGCCGGTCGCCGACTATATGGACTGCGTGTGGCGCGAGATGGCGATGGTCGCCGACGCGCTGCCGGCCCGCATGGGGGTGCGCCACATCCATTTCGGCGGCGGCAGCCCGACCATCCTGAGCCCCGAGGATTTCGTCCGCACCATCGACCTGATCCGCGACCTGTACGACGTGGCCCCGGCCGCCGAGATCGCCGTCGAACTCGACCCGCGCACCGCCGACGAGCGTTATGTCGAGGCGATGGCGCGGGCCGGCGTGACGCGCGCCAGCATCGGCGTGCAGGATTTCGACGAGAAGGTTCAGAAGGCGATCAATCGCATCCAGCCCTACGAGGTCACCGAGCGGGTGATCGACTGGCTGCGCCATTTCGGGGTGCCCGAGATCAACATCGATCTGGTCTACGGCCTGCCCTTCCAGACCGTGGACAGCCTGCTCGACACCGTCGACCGCGCCGTGGCCTTCCGTCCCAGCCGCATCGCCCTGTTCGGCTATGCCCATGTGCCGTGGATGAAGAAGCACCAGCGCCTGATCCCCGACGAGACGCTGCCCGACGTGCCGACCCGCTGGGCGCAATACGACCGCGCCACGGCGCGGCTCGAGGACCACGGCTACGTCCAGGTCGGCCTCGACCATTTCGCCCTGCCCGACGACGCCATGGCCCGCGCCCTGGCCGAGAACCGGCTGCACCGCAACTTCCAAGGCTACACCACCGACGAGGCCCCGGTCCTGCTGGGCTTCGGCGCCTCGGGCATCGGCTCGCTGCCCCAGGGCTACGTCGCCAACGAAGGCGCCATCCACGCCTACAAGGACATGATCCGCGCCGGCCACTTGGCCACCACCAGGGGCGTCGGCCTGACCGACGAGGACCGCCTGCGCCGCTCGCTGATCGAACGCCTGATGTGCGACCTGTCCGTCGACCTGGAGGCGGTGGCGACCAGCTTCGGCCAATCCCCCGACCATTTCGACGCCGAACTCCCCGCCCTGGCCGGGCTGGAGGCCGACGGAATGGTGATCCGCGAGGGTCGCCGCCTGCGCATCACCACCGACGGCAAACCGCTGGTCCGCGCGGTGGCGGCGGTGTTCGACCAATATCTCCGCACCGGCGAACAGCGGCATTCGAAGGCGGTTTGAGGGGGTCAGCCAGCAAGCCTGGGTACTTGGAGGAAAATCGGCATGGACCGCGCCCTCGAACAATATCGCTATCAGCCCAAAACCGACAGTGACGACCGGCCCATCAAACATAAGTGGGACAAGGCCGAGCCTGGGTTCGACTATGGAAGGGATGATCATCCCGAAGGCATGTGCCCAAGGACGATCGACCGCGATACCGCGGAAAGGATTCTGCGCGACGGCATACCCTACTCGCCACAGGGCTGGCCGAAATCTCATCCAAAATGGGTGTTCAACATACACGAGGGCGCCGTGTATAAGGCTGTCGAAACCGTGCCCGGAAGGTCGTACCATGGCTTTCCCTGCCCAGGTCCAAGAACGCACCCAAGAAAGGCTGACATGCCCAAGCTCATAAAAGCGAAGCTTCTTGAGCGGGCGCGGGAGCGCGATTGTCTGACCGAGATCGAATCCTGGTTCAATGAGTATCCGTGATGGGCACGGTAACCTTTGATCTGCGCATCCAGTGGAGCAGGCCCGACCCTGCGGGAAACGCCTTCGAGGCGACGGAAGGACACGCCGATTTGCGGGTCGGCGAAAAGGAGGTGTGGGCCGGCGTTCATTGGCATTGGGTCGATCTGCTCGCTTTTCTCGCTGAGAACTGGGTGTTCCTGAAAATGGAGCAAACATATCCGGCCGGACTGAAGCCAAGGATGCCTCACCTGTTGCGACATGCCGCGGTAGAGCGGTGGGAATTGGAGAAGCGAAGCGGGTTGATCACCGACAATCGGATCGAGGCCGAGGAAGAAGACGTATTCGGCTTTGAATGCCGGCATGACCTTGCCTGCGCGTTGGAAGGCAAATGGGCTCCATCGGCGTTTATGCTACGTGAGGGAAATCATATGCTGATTTCCGGCGACGGGTTCTTGGGCCGCGAGAAATATTCATCCGTGATGACCATGTTGAAGGAACTTGGCGATGAAATCGCTGGGCGGTTGCGGCAGATCGATAACGTCGTGGCGCGCCTTCGGGTGGCGGAATGGGATCAAAGGGAAAGGCGCCCGTTCTCGTTGGAACTCGCCAGCTTGGTGACAGGCGCACCGATAAATTTCCTTGATGAAATCTCAGGCGATCGAGGCGCCGGCATCAGCCTCAACGACAACAATCCAGAAATTCGCGATACGGTGTTCATGGCCGCCGCACGGATGGCCTACGGCGCCTCGCTGTCATCTCGCAGCGCGGCGGCGATCTTATCCATTGTCGCCAAATCGCCGAAAAGCGTCTCGGGAGACCTTCGCGTTTTGTGGCAGGACGCCCAGGACCAGATGAATGCCTTGCCGGTCGGCCTTTCGGCCGCTGAAGAGGGGCATTTGTTGGCCGAATGGGCACGTAACCGAATTCTGCCCCAGCACAGGGAAGAAGCGCCTCCCAACCTGGATGCCTTGGTCGATGGATGGATGGTGCCGGTATGCGGCCTGGGACTCTCCCATGACGGGGTGGATGCGATGCTCTGTTGGGGTGACGGACACGGACCTGTCGTCATCATCAATTCGACAAGCGCGCGCAATCGCAAATCAAGCGGGCACCGGGCGGCTCTCGCGCACGAGATCTGTCATCTCCTGTTTGACCTGGAAAATTCCCTCCCATTCGCGGAAGTCATTTCCGGCGAGAGCGATGACTGGACCGAAAAGCGGGCACGAGCTTTCGCCGCAGAATTGCTTTTTCCGCGCAAGCTATGTGAACGATATTTCAAAGACACCACCCTCGCATCCTTCATCGGCGAAATGACATTGAAGTTCGATATCAGCTCGGAAATTGCCGCATGGCAACTTTATAGATCAACTCTTGGAACGAAACTCACGAACATACAGAAAGGTGAACTTAAGAAATTCGTATCAAATCCGGATGGCATCGATTAGTATCTCCGCTCATCGCATCAATCACCTGCTGCGGCTGGTGATTCTCCAGACAACGCTGACTCCTCGGGGTTCGGACTGGGAACTCTACTCCCCCTCCGGCTGCTTCGCCATCTCCTCGCCGACGCCGGCTTGGCGGCGG
>JADFZP010000409.1 GCA_015232485.1 Alphaproteobacteria bacterium | reverse complement strand
GCTGGGGCGCGGACTCGGCGCCCTCGGCGGGGGGCAGTGGCGCGCCGGGAGTGCCCGTTATCGGCTGATCCCTCTGCGCGTCGGTCGCGGGTCCGGCGCCCGACCCCTCGGCGGCGGGCGGCGGCGCGGTGGTATCGGAGCCCAAAGGCGCCTGCCGCATCGGCTGCTCCTGGCTCGAACCGGTGGCCGGCTGGTCCGACTGGCTCTGCGCCAAGGCCGTGCCGGCAAGGCCCAGCGACAAGGCCAGCGCCGTCGTCGCAAGAAGTTTGCTGTGCATGGAAACTCGCTCCCTTTGTGGACACCTCCGCAACAAACAGGGGCCGAGCGATGGGGTTCCCGCGCACCCCCAATGAAGAAGGCCCCGGAGGTTTCCCTCCGGGGCCCGATCTTCGGCTAACGAACGATCAGTGGCCGGCGACCATCGCCAGCAACAGGATCGCCACGATGTTGGCGATCTTGATCATCGGGTTCACCGCCGGGCCGGCGGTGTCCTTGTACGGATCGCCGACGGTGTCGCCGGTGACCGCCGCCTTGTGGGCGTCGGACCCCTTGCCGCCGTGATTACCCTCTTCGATGTACTTCTTGGCGTTGTCCCAGGCGCCACCGCCCGAGGTCATCGAGATGGCCACGAACAGGCCGGTGACGATGGTGCCAAGCAGCATCGCGCCCACCGCCGTGAACGCGGCGCCCTGACCGGCCACCACCAGCACGACGAAGTACAGCACGATCGGGGCGAGAACCGGCAGCAGCGACGGAAGGATCATCTCCTTGATCGCGGCCTTGGTCAGCATGTCGACCGCGCGGCCGTAATCCGGCTTGGCGGTGCCTTCCATGATGCCCGGGATTTCCTTGAACTGGCGACGGACCTCGACGACCACCGAACCGGCGGCGCGACCGACCGCCATCATGCCCATGGCGCCGAACAGATAAGGCAGCAGGCCGCCCAGGAACAGGCCGACCACGACATACGGATCGGACAGGCGGAACTGCAGTTCCAACTGCGGGAAGTAGTGGTTCAGGTCCTCGGTGTAGGCGCCGAACAGCACCAGCGCGGCAAGGCCGGCCGAGCCGATGGCGTAGCCCTTGGTGACCGCCTTGGTCGTGTTGCCAACGGCGTCGAGGGCATCGGTGGTGACCCGCACGTCCTTGGGCAGGTCGGCCATTTCGGCGATGCCGCCGGCGTTGTCGGTAACCGGGCCGTAGGCGTCGAGGGCGACGACCATGCCGGCCAGGGCCAGCATCGTGGTGGCCGAGACGGCGATGCCGAACAGGCCGGCCAAGCTGTAGGCGAAGATGATGCCGACCGAGATCACCACGACCGGCATCGCGGTCGCTTCCATCGAGACGGCGAGACCCTGGATGACGTTGGTGCCGTGGCCGGTGGTCGAGGCGTTGGCGATGCTGCGCACCGGACGATATTCGGTGCTGGTGTAGTACTCGGTGATCCAGACGATCAGGCCGGTGATGGCCAAGCCAACCACGGCGCAGGCCAGCAAGGTGCCGCCCGTGACGACGCGACCGTCAGTCATCTCGTGCGGGGTGCTGAAGCCGAACATCATCGCGATGGCGATGGTCACCAGAACGGCCGAGATGCCGGCCGAAGCCACGAAACCCTTGTACAGGGCGCGCATGATCTTCTGGCTGGCGTCGAGCTTGACGAAGTAGGTGCCGGCCACCGAACCGATGATGCAAACCGCGCCGATGATCAGCGGCAGCATCATCATCAGGGTCTGCGAGTCGCCGGTGAAGAAGATCGAGCCCAGCAGCATGGTGGCGACCACCGTCACCGCGTAGGTCTCGAACAGGTCGGCGGCCATGCCGGCGCAATCGCCGACGTTGTCGCCGACGTTGTCGGCGATCACGGCGGGGTTGCGCGGATCGTCCTCGGGGATGCCCGCCTCGACCTTACCCACCAGATCGGCGCCCACGTCGGCGCCCTTGGTGAAGATGCCGCCGCCCAGTCGGGCGAAGATCGAGATCAGCGAAGCGCCGAAGCTCAGGGCCACCAGGGCCTCGAGGATCGGGCGCATCGGAACGCCGGCCGTCTTGAGGACGAAGTAGTAGCCGCCGACGCCCAGCAGGCCCAGGCCGACCACCAGCATGCCGGTGATGGCGCCGGACTTGAAGGCGACGTCGAGGGCGGGCTGAAGGCCGCCGCTGCGGGCGGCCTCGGCGGTGCGGACATTGGCGCGCACCGAGACGTTCATGCCGACATACCCGGCGACGCCGGAAAGGACCGCGCCGATGACGAAGCCGACCGCGACATAGGTGCCAAGTCGCCAGCCCAGCACGACGCCGATGATCACGCCGACGATGGCGATGGTGCGGTATTGACGGTTCAGATAGGCGGCCGCGCCTTCTTGAATCGCCGCGGCGATCTCTTGCATGCGTTCGGTTCCGGCGGACAAGGCCAGCACCGACTTGACCGTGTAGCCGCCATACGCCAAAGCGAGGACGCCACAGGCCAGTACGAAGATGTAGTCCATTTCGACTCGATCCTATCCCCTGGTGAAACGGTATTGCCGTCCAACCGATCCTGCATAGCCACGAGTCTGCGAAATCGCTTCGTCGGGATAGGAGAGCGACGGCAGCGGCGAGAACTTGCCAGATGCGCGCTCTTCTGGCAACAACAGAATGTCGGCTAGGCCCCGATGACAAATAGAATTTAAGCGTATTCTAATATAATCGGGCCTTACCGTTCGACCACCGCGCGGATCAACACGTCGTTGGCGAGCTGCGCCCCGACCACCTTGTCCGACACCAGCTTGAGGCGCTGCTTGACCATGGTCAGGTCGGGCACCTCGCGACCGCGCATGTGCCAGGGTAGGAACACGTGCATGTCTTTGATGAACGCGTGTTGAAGGCGGGGCATCGCCTCGTTCATTTCGGGTGCGCGTCCGAGCGGAACCTCGATGCGCAATTCCAGGAACAGTTGCCTGATCGGGCCGCCGTCGTTGGTTATGACCGGGATTTGCAACGTCTCCATTTCGACATAGGAATACTTTGGCAGCGGCGGGGCGACCGGCTTTTTTTCCTTCTCATCGGGGGCCTTGATGAACTTGGCGGCGCCGGGGACCTTTTCGCGCACCATCGAAGCGACCGGCTCGATGCCGGCGAAGGCCATCCCGGCGATTACACCGACGCCGATCAGCAAAAGCAGAACAAGGATCGCCACCAGCTTCTTCATACGACCGTCCCGAAGTGGTTCCAGCCGCCGTCGGGCAGCGTCATTTCGCCGCCGCCCGCCGCGAGCACGCGCACGCCCGCGCCTTCGACGATCCGCCCGATTCGGGTCAGCGCCAATCCCAACTCGGCCGACAATCCCGACAAAGCCGGCTCGGCCCCGGCGGGCACGGTGAACAGCAGCTCGTAATCATCTCCGCCCGCGAGCGCCAACGCAATCCCTCGCGCATGAACGGCTATTCCGGCGCGCGCCGCCTCGGACAGCGGCACCCTCGCCGCCTCGATCTCGGCCCCCACTCCCGAGACCGAGCAGATGTGGCCGAGGTCGGCGACCAGCCCATCGGATATGTCCATTCCGGCGCTGGCCAGCCCGGCCAAGCGCCGCCCCAACGCGACGCGTGGGCGTGGCAAATGGTAGCGATCGGCGAGAAAGGCCGCATGGGCGGGGTCGGCCAGCGCCAGTCCGTCGCGCAG
>JADFZP010000408.1 GCA_015232485.1 Alphaproteobacteria bacterium | reverse complement strand
TGGCCGGACTTGATCCGGCCATCCACGCGGCTCCGTGGGAACAGCCTTGGAAACAGTGGACACGTGGATGCCCGTGTCAAGCACGGGCATGACGGCGAACTCCACTCGTCATGGCCGGACTTGATCCGGCCATCCACGCGGCTCCGCGGGAACAGCCTTGGAAACAGTGGCACGGGCGGTGACACGTGGATGCCCGTGTCAAGCACGGGCATGACGGCGAAGGGTCGCCCAGCCCTAACGAAACACGAACGGCAGCGTGGCGCGATCCGCGTAATGGGGGTCGGCCACCGTGCCCGGCGCGGTGGCGCGGCGGGCCTGGGCGAGGGTTTCGGCGATGCGGCGGTCGGTCAGGCGCCAGCGGTCGTGAAGGCCGATATCGGCCAAGCTGGCGCAGGGCTCGCCGAAGACGTGGGCGTACAGGCCGGTCATCATGCCGTGGCGGCTGGCCATCAGGGCGTTGCAGGCGTTCTTCACGGCGGCGAGGTCGTCGGCGCCGCGCATGTGCAGCGCCGTCACCACCATCACCGAGACGGCGTGCAGCACGTCGTAGCGCACATGGGCCGACAGCACCTCCAGATGGGCCGCCGTCAGCGGGGCGTCGTTCTTCCAGCCCCAGCGGATGATGCCGCCCAGCAGCAGCGAGAAGAATTCGGGCACCCCCCATTCCATGCCCAGCCCCACCGAGGCCAGGCCTTCGAGCGGCGTGAAGGCCGGATGGCCCGCCACCAGCCGTTGGGTCAGCACGTTGTCGGCGACGGCGGGCAGCATCGGCACGTCCTGCTCGGCGAACGGGATGCCCAGCCCGTCGAACAGTTGGCGGTAAATCACGATGTGGGTGCGCGCCGCCAACAGCCGGTCGAGCGGCGGGTAATCGTCGAGGCCGTGCGCGCCGACCCCGTATTCGTCGGCGATCAACTGGGCCAGGGCGATCTGGGTCAATTCCGACAGCCGCTCGTTGACCACCCCGAAGGGCAGCCCCATCAAACCGTTGAAGCGGCCCAGCGCCAACGCCACGCATTGCCGCGTGTTCTTGATCTGGTTGAAGTAATGGCGCGAGAACGCGGCCAATTGGGGGCCGGTGACGCGCCCCTCGAAGACGCGCAGGAAGAACGGGTGGCGCCACACCGGATGGCCCATGACGTGGTCGTGGACATCCTCGAACAAGGCGCGCAGGCCGCCGTCCTGGAACAGCGGCAGGGCGGCGAAGGCGCCGTCCGGGCCGGCCGCGTCGCGCAGCGCGGCGAAGGTGGCGCCCAAGCCACCCTCGGGGCGCTCCATGTCGCGCAGCACCAGGTCGAAATCCTGGCGCTGGCTGTCACGGAACCGTTCCAGCACCTGCTCGGGCGAGAGCGACAGCAGGTCCGGCATCGGATGGATGGCGGGAAGCAGACGCGGCGTTCCGTCCTCGACCACCAGGATGTCGGACCACATCTCAGGCGGTCCCGCGGTCGCGCATCACCTCGGCGAGCGCCGACAGCAAGGCGCGCATCGAGAGCGGCTTTTCCAGATAGGCGGTCACGCCGGCCGCTTTGGCCTCGGCGCGCAGGGCGTCGTCGCCATGGCCGGTGACCATGATGACCGGCGTGGCGGCCAGCTTGGGCTCGGCCCCGCCGCGCAGGGTGCGGACGAAGGTGATGCCGTCCATGCCTTCAAGCCGCCAGTCGCAGAACACCACGTCGGCCGGCGCCTCGGCCAGGGCGGCCAGGGCCTCGGCGCCACCCGACGCGAAGCGCAGATTGGCGATGCCCACGCCCCTTAGGATGGCGTCGAGGACCCGACTGAAGTTCTCGTTGTCCTCGACGATCAGGATGCTTGCCTCGGAGAACGCGCCGCTCATCCACGCGTCCTTTCGACCTGCGAGACGTCGCGCACCGCGCCACGCGACGCGCTGGTGGTCATCGCGGCATAGGCCCGCAGCGCCTGCGAGACGTGGCGCTCGCGGTTGACCGGGCGCCACGCCTTGTCGCCCTTGGCCCGCATGGCCTCGCGGCGGCGCTCGAGTTCGGCGTCGGGGACGCGGACCGCGATGGTGCGGTGGGGAATGTCGATGTCGATGATGTCGCCCGGCTCGATCAGGCCGATCGCGCCACCCTCGGCCGCCTCGGGCGAGACGTGGCCGATCGACAGGCCCGAGGTGCCGCCGGAGAAGCGACCGTCGGTGATCAGCGCGCAAGCCTTGCCCAGCCCGCGGCTTTTCAGATAGCTGGTCGGGTAAAGCATCTCCTGCATGCCCGGCCCGCCGCGCGGACCCTCGTAGCGGACCACCACCACGTCGCCTTCCTTGACCTCGCCGCCCAGGATCTTGGCGACCGCCTCGTCCTGGCTTTCGCACACCACGGCCGGTCCCGAGAAGGTCAGGTTGGCCGCGTCGACCCCCGCCGTCTTGACGATGCAGCCTTCGAGCGCGAGGTTGCCGAACAGCACGGCCAAGCCGCCATCCTGCGAATAGGCGTGCTCGCGGTCGCGGATGCAGCCCTTGGCGCGGTCGAGGTCGAGTTCGTCATAACGCATCGACTGGCTGAACGCCTCGGTGGTGCGCACCCCGCCCGGCCCGGCGCGGAACAAGGTCGAGACCTTGGCGGAGGTGTTGCGGCGCACGTCCCAGGCCTCGATCACCTCGCCCAGCGTGGCGCCGTGCGCGGTGGGAACGTCGAGATGCAGCAGCCCCGAGCGCGACAACTCGCCCAGGATGGCGATGATGCCGCCGGCCCGGTGGACGTCCTCCATGTGATAGTCCGGCGTCGAGGGCGCCACCTTGCACAGATGCGGCACGCGGCGCGACAGGCGGTCGATGTCGCTCATCCCGAACGGCACCCCGGCCTCGTGGGCGGCCGCCAGCAGATGCAGCACGGTGTTGGTCGAGCCGCCCATGGCGATGTCCAGCGTCATGGCGTTCTCGAAGGCTTCGAGGCAGGCCACGGCGCGCGGCAGCACCGATTCGTCGCCCTGCTCGTAATAGCGGCGCGCCAGACGCACGATCTGGCGGCCGGCTTCGAGGAACAGTTCCTTGCGGTCGGAGTGGGTGGCGACCACCGTGCCGTTGCCGGGCAGCGCCAGACCTAAGGCCTCGGCCAGGCAGTTCATCGAATTGGCGGTGAACATGCCCGAGCACGAGCCGCAGGTCGGGCAGGACGAGCGCTCGTATTCCAGCGCGTCGGCGTCCGAGACGCGGTCGTCGGCGCCGGCCACCATGGCGTCGATCAGATCGACCTTGATCTCCTTGCCGCCCACCTTGGCCTTGCCGGCCTCCATCGGCCCGCCCGAGACGAAGATCGCCGGGATGTTCAGCCGCAGGGCCGCCATCATCATGCCGGGGGTGATCTTGTCGCAGTTGGAAATGCAGACCACCGCGTCGGCGCAATGGGCATTGACCATGTATTCGACCGAATCGGCGATGACCTCGCGCGAGGGCAGGCTGTACAGCATGCCGGCATGGCCCATGGCGATGCCGTCGTCGATGGCGATGGTGTTGAATTCCTTGGCCACGCCGCCGGCCTTCTCGATCTCGCGGGCCACCAACTGCCCAAGATCCTTGAGATGGACGTGGCCGGGCACGAATTGGGTGAAGGAATTGGCAACCGCGATGATCGGCTTGCCGAAATCCTCGTCCTTCATGCCGGTGGCGCGCCACAGGCCGCGCGCGCCGGCCATGTTGCGGCC
>JADFZP010000407.1 GCA_015232485.1 Alphaproteobacteria bacterium | reverse complement strand
CCGGCTCGATGTCCTATGGCGGCATCACCTTGGCGCAGGTTTCTTCGCAACGACGGAACCGCGGCCTACGACGCCGAGGCGGCCCGTCGCGCCGGCTCGATGTCCTATGGCGGCATCACCTTGGCGCAGGTTTCTTCGCAACGACGCTCGGCCGACAATTGACCCCGGGGCGTTTTTGGCGTTTCCTTCGGCCCGGGGGATAGGCAAGGGCCGATGACCATCAAGGATCTCGCGTGCGTCGTCGGCGACTGGAACCGGCATCTCGTCGATCTGGTCAGCGATCTGGTCTGTGTTTGCCGCGACGGCATTCTGGTCAGCGTGAATGCCGCCGGCGCGCGGATGCTGGGCCATGACGACGAGTCGACGCTGATCGGCCGCCCGATCGGCGCCATCATCCATCCCGACTTCGCTGAAATCGCCGAAATGGGCATCGACGTGCTGGCCGAGGAATCGGGCAGCGTGCCGCTGATCCTGATCCGCCGCGACGGCGAATCGGTCGAGGTCGAGATCACCGCGCGGGCCTTCGACGATGCCGGCCACCCGACGGTTCTGATCCACGCCCGCGACATCACCGAACGCACCCGCGCCGTCGAACACCTGCTGAAAAGCGAGGAGCGCTATCGCCGCCTCGTCGAATTGGCGCTCGACTTCACCTGCACCTGCGCGGGCGACGAGATCACCTTCATCAATCGCGCCGGCGTGCGCCTGCTGGGCGCCGGCTCGGCGACCGAGTTGGTCGGGCGGCGCATCGTCGAGGTGGTCCATCCCGATTACACCGTGGTGTTCGCCGACGGGCTGGGCGCCCTGGCCAGCGAGAAGGGGCCGCTGCCGCTCAAATTCGTTCGCCTCGACGGCGGCGTGCTGGATGTCGAGTGCGTGGTGCTGCAACTGGGCGCGGCCGGCGAAAACGCCTTCATGATCGAGGCGCGCGACGTCACCGAATTGAAGCGCGCCCAAGAGGGCCTGCGCGAGCGCGAGCAGCGCCTGCAAGGCATCATGGACACGGTGGCCGAAGGCATCATCACCGCCGACGAGCACGGGATGATCCAGTCGGCCAATCCGGCGGTCGAGCGCACCTTCGGCTGGTCGGTCCGCGAATTGCGGGGACGCAATCTCAAGGTCCTGATGCCCGAACCCTACGCCTCGGGCCATGACGGCTATCTGGAACGCTATCTCGGCGGCGGCCATGCCCGCGTGATGGGCCTGGGCCGCGAGGTCGAGGGGCGTCGCAAGGACGGCAGCGTGTTCCCGCTGGAAATCAACGTCGCCGAGTTGAAGCGCGGCCGCACCCGTCTGTTCATCGGCATCCTGCGCGACATCACCGAGCGCAAGCGGGCCGAGGAGGCGTTGCGCCGCGCCCGCGACGAACTCGAGGTGCGCGTCGAGGAACGCACGCGCGAACTGCGGCAACTCAGCCAGCAGACCCGCCAGATCCTCGATTCGGCCAGCGAGGAGGGCATCGTCGGCTTCGACCGCACCGGCTTCGTCACCTTCGCCAATCCGGCGGCGGCGGCCATGCTGGCCGAAGGCGTCGAGGCGATGGTCGGGCGACCCTACGCCGACATTCTAAGCGAAGCCCGCCTGACCGAAAGCGGCGAGGCGGTGCCGATCGGCTCGATGCTCGATCTCGGCTACCGGCTGCGCGACTTGCAGATCACCCTGCGCCGACCCGATGGCGAGGCGGCGCTGGAACTGAACGGCGCGCCCATCGAGGAGGACGGCCTGGTGGTCGGCGCCGTGGCGGTGATGCGCGACGTCACCGACCGCAAGCTGGCCGAGTCCAAGCTGCGTCTGGCGGCCACCGTGTTCGAGACCACCGCCGAGACCATCATGGTGCTCGACGCCCACCACCGCATCACCGCCGTCAATCCCGCCTTCACCGAGATCGGCGGCTGGCCGGCCGAAGAGGCGCTGGGCACCGTGCCGGCCTTCCTGTCGCGCGAGGCCAAGGAGGGCGAGGACGACCGCTCGCTGATCTGGGACACCGTGGCCCGCACCTGCCGCTGGCAGGGCGAGCTGTGGAACGTCCGCCGCAACGGCGAGCCCTACGCCGAACGCATCGCCATCTCGGCCATTCCCGACGAGCACGGCGAGGCCCAGGAATACGTGGTGGTGGCCAGCGACATCACCCAGCGCAAGCTGGACGAGGAGCGCATCCGCTATCAGGCCAATTACGACTCGTTGACCGGCCTGCCCAACCGCACCCTGTTCATGGACCGCCTGAACCAGGGCGTGGCGACGGCGGTGCGCAGCGAGACCATGCTGGGTCTGATGTTCATCGACCTCGACGGCTTCAAGATGGTCAACGACACGCTGGGCCACGACGTCGGCGATCTGCTGCTGATCGAGGCCGGGCGGCGGCTGGGCGAGAGCGTGCGCACCAACGACACGGTGGCCCGCCTGGGCGGCGACGAGTTCACCGTCATCATGCCCAACCTCCAGGACTTCCGGAACGCCTCGGCGATCGCCCAGCGCATCATCGAGAAGCTGGAGGAGCCCTTCATCCTGGGCCGTCACGAGACCTACGTGTCGGCCTCGATCGGCATCACCACCCTGCCGCACGACGCCACCGACTCGCAAAGCCTGCTGAAGAACGCCGACTCGGCGATGTACCGCGCCAAGGAACAGGGCAAGGCCAATTTCCAGTTCTTCACCGCCGACATGAACTCGCAGGTCAGCGAGCGGATGGTGCTGAAGAACGGTCTGTCCAAGGCGTTGGAGCGCGGCGAGTTCTCGCTGTGCTATCAGCCCAAGCTCGATCTGGCGAGCGGCCGGTTCACCGGCTGCGAGGCGCTGCTGCGCTGGACCAACCCCGAGCTGGGCCAAGTCTCTCCGGTCAAGTTCATCCCGGTGCTGGAAGAGACCGGCCTGATCGGGCCGGTCGGCGAATGGGTGCTCGAGACCGCCTGTAGGCAGTACCGCGAATGGCGCGACATGGGCTTCGCCGGGATGCGGGTGGCGGTCAACCTGTCGGTGCGCCAGCTTCGCCAGCCGGGGATCGCCCAGGCGGTGGCCGCCGTGCTCGACCGCGCCGGCATCGAGGCCTCGGGGATCGAGATCGAGATCACCGAAAGCATGATCATGAAGGACACCGAGAACGCGGTGGCCGTGCTGCGCGAACTGAACGGGATGGGCATCCATCTGGCCATGGACGACTTCGGAACCGGCTATTCCTCGCTCAGCTATCTCAAGCGCTTCCCGCTGCACACCATCAAGATCGACCGCTCGTTCGTGGCCGAGATCGCCAGCGATTCCGACGATCTGGAGATCATCCGCACCATCATCACGATGGGCCATTCCCTGCGCCGCCGCATCGTCGCCGAGGGCGTCGAGACCGAAGCGCAAAAGGACATCCTCACCCGTCTGGGATGCGACGAGATCCAGGGCTTCCTGGTCAGCCATCCGCTGCCCGCCGACGACTTCACCCGTCTGCTGATCGAGCGGCGCGCTTCGACCTGACGCGTCGCCTCCCTCCCGATTTCTTAGCAGGCTGCGGAACAAAGACCGCACCCTCCCGTCATCCCCGCGAAGGCGGGGATCCATGTTGGGGTAATACCCGGACATCACCGCAATATGTTGAGTGGCGGATGCATGGATTCCCGCCTTCGCGGGAATGATGGGGTGGACGGCCCCTGCTCACCGGCATCGAAGTGCCATAAGGTGG
>JADFZP010000406.1 GCA_015232485.1 Alphaproteobacteria bacterium | reverse complement strand
CGCCGCCCAGCACGACCACGCGGCCCGGCGGGACGCCCGGCACGCCGCCCAGCAGCACGCCCGCGCCGCCTTGCTCCTTTTCCAGGCAATGGGCGCCGACCTGCACCGACATGCGGCCGGCCACCTCGCTCATCGGGGCGAGCAGCGGCAGCCCGCCCTGCGCGTCGGTGACCGTCTCGTAGGCCACGGCGATGCAGCCCGAGGCGACCAGCGCCCGGGTCTGCGCCGCGTCGGGCGCCAGATGCAGATAGGTGAAGAGAAACTGGCTGGGCCGCAGCAGGCCGTATTCGGCGGGCTGCGGCTCCTTGACCTTGACCACCAGCTCGGCCTCGGCGAACACGGTGGCGGCATCGGGAAGGATGGTGGCGCCCGCCGCCCGGTAGTCGTCGTCGCCATGGCCGATGCCCAGCCCGGCCTGCGACTGCACGACCACCTCGTGACCGTGATGCACCAATTCGCGAACCGAGCCCGGCGTCAGGCCGACCCGGTATTCGTGCGTCTTAATCTCTTTGGGAACACCGACGCGCACGGCTTCGCCCTCCGGCTATCTCGCAAGTGCGAAAGGACGACCCACAATGGACCGATCCTTCCCCGATTGCAAGATGAAGGCTGGCCGTATCGGTTCAAGCCCAACCGGATGCCGGCCTTGCCGAATCGGCGGGGCCGCGGCGCATCATCCAGGCCAGCAGCAGGAGTCCGGGCAGCGCGGCGGCGGTGCTGAGCAGGAAAAACGACACCCAGCCCATCGCCTCGACCATCACCCCGCCCGAAGACGAGATCACCGTACGACCGAAGGCGGCCAGCGAGGATAGGAGCGCATATTGCGTGCCGGTGTAGCCAAGGCCGCACAGCCGCGAGAGATAGGCCACGAAGGCGGCCGACCCCATGCCGCCGGCAAGGTTCTCGATGCCGATGGTCGCGGTCAGCATGGCGATGTCATGGCCCGCCATCGCCTGGGCGGCGAACATCAGGTTGGACAGCATCTGCAAGACGCCGCAGACCATCAGGCTTTTCGGGATGCCGAACCGCGCCACCGCCACCCCGCCCAGGAAGGTGCCCAGGATGGTCGCCACGAAGCCGAACAGCTTCGAGACGCTGGCGATCTCGCCCTTGCTGAAGCCCATCTGGATGTAGAAGGGGTTGGACATCATCCCGGCCAAAGCGTCGCCCAGCTTGTAAAGCAGCACGAAGCACAGGATCGCCACCACCATCATGCCATGCCGCCGGATCATGTCCTGGAAAGGCTCGGCCACCGCGTCACGAACCCAGGCCACGGCGCCCGCCGAGGCGGCCGGCGGCGCGCCCACGGCCGGCGGCTCGGGGTTGAGCAGCACGGTCAACACGCCGATCCCCACCAGTCCGCCGGCCACCGCGTAGACCACCGGCCAGGGCGCCACGCCGGCCAGGAACAGCGCGCCCGCCCCGCTGGTCAGCATGGCGATGCGATAGCCGAACTGCACGGCGGCGGCGCCGGCGCCGTATTGCTCCTCTTTCAGGATTTCGACCCGCCAAGCGTCGATCACGATGTCCTGGCTGGCCGAGCAGAACGCCACCAGCACCGCCCACAGGGCCGTGTTCCAGGGCGATTCGGCCGGATTGGTGGTGCCCAGCATGACGATCGCCAGGATCAACAGCGCCTGGGTGAACAGCATCCAGCCCCGCCGCCGCCCGAACCCCGCCGTCAGCAGGGGCAGCGGCAGCCGATCGACCAGCGGCGCCCACAGGAATTTGAAGACGTAGGGCGTGCCGACCAGCGAGAAGAAGCCGATCTCCTTGAGCGACACCCCCGTCTCGGCCATCCACACGGCCAGAGTCGAGCCGGTCAGCGCCAGCGGCAGCCCCGACGAGAACCCCAGCAGCATCACGGCCAAGACCCGCGGGTCGCGATAGACCCGCACCGCCGCGACCCAATCCCCCATCCCCGTCATGGGGGTCCCTCCGCGAACCGCGCCAAGCGTTCGATCATCCAGTCGGGTCGGTCGGCATGCGCCCAATGGCCGGCGCCGGGCACGGTTTCGATGATGGCGGCGGGAAAAAAGTGCCGGATCGCCGGCTCGGAACCCGGCACATAGGGCGAGGTCTCGCCGGCCAGCACCAGGGTCGGGCCGGAATAGGCGCCCTCGGCCAAGGGAAAGCCCATGATCTCGTCCATATGGGCGATCAACGCGTCGAGATTGACCCGCCAGCGCGGCGATCCGCCCTCGAAAACCAGGTTTTGCATCAGGAACAGGCGGATTCGCGGATCGGGAATCTCGGGCTTCAGCGCCTCGTCGACCTGCGAACGCCGGGTCGACGCGGCAAGGTCGAGGGCGCGCATGGCGCGGGCGTATCCGATCATCGAATGGCGATAGGCGACCGGCGCGATATCGACCGCCACCAACCCGCCGACCAAGGCCGGGCGGGTGAGCGCCAGGACCATCGCCACCTTGCCGCCCATCGAATGACCGACCACCACCGGCCGGTCGAGCGGCGCCACGAAGGCGGCCAGATCCTCGGCCATGCTGCGATAATCCGACGAGTCGGCCCACGGCGAATCGCCGTGATTGCGCAAATCGACGGTGAAGACGTGGAAGCGCCCGCCCAGCGCCTTGGCGACCGAGGCCCAGTTGCGGCCCGAGCCGAACAACCCATGGGCGATGACGATCGGCCGGCCGGCGCCGGCGCCGTACTCGGTCGAAGCCAGCTTCACTATTCGTTGGCGGCGCGCAACGCCACCCGCTCCTCGGTATCGAGCAGGGTCACATCGTCGAGATGCGCTTCCCACAGCCGGGGATCGTTCTTCAGGATGACGTAGTTCACGACCCGCTTGACGTCTTCGATGTTGCGCGCGTGGCCGATCACCCGGTCGCGTTCGACGTCGGTCTGCGAGATGCCCATCACGTAGACCACGCCGCCGACCACGTCGATGGTGTAGTTGATGGCGCTGACCTCGCTGTCGAACATCAGGCGGGTGCGCAGCGTGTTGGCGATCAGCACGTCGCGGCCGAAGGTGACCGGGTCGGCGGCCTCGCGGACCTGGATCTCGTTGATCACCTCGCGCACGCCCGCCACCTGCCAGGCCAGACGCACGGCGTCGACCCGGTTGTCGGCGGTGGGGACGATTCCGGTGATCAGCCCGCGGCCCTCGGTCACCGTGGACGACAATTTGCCGAACAGCAGGTGGTCGTGCTGGAACCACATGTGGTTGACCTCGGCGGCGATCTTGGTGTCGTCGACGGCGCCCTGGAAGCCGCGCTCCTGCGAGGCCGCCACGCCGGCATAGGCGCCGGCGCCGATCGCCATGCCGACCGGGTCGCAGGCGGACAGCGCCAGCGGCAGCGCGGCGAGGATCGATAGGGTGGAAAGGCGGCGGACGGTCACGGCGTTCCCCTCGTGTGATCGGTGGCCGGCGAGTTTAGGACGCTTGAGGTCGTCGCGCCAAGCATCCATCAGCGCCACGCGTCGGTCAGGTGAAGGGGCCAGCGCCACGGCGCCACCGCCATCACGTCGAAGCGGATCAGGCATTCGAGCAAATCGGGACGACGCTTCAGGAAGGACTCGGCGCCGCGCCGGATGCGGGCTTGCTGGCGCGGACCGACCGCCTCGATGGCGGTGGTCGCGTCGGGGCGCGCCTTGACCTCGACGAAGGCCAGCACCCGGCCGCGCCGGACCACGATGTCGACCTCGCCGGCCCCCGTGCCGCGCCCGCCGG
>JADFZP010000405.1 GCA_015232485.1 Alphaproteobacteria bacterium | reverse complement strand
CATGGGCGGTGACGCGTGGATGCCCGTGTCAAGCACGGGCATGACGGCGAAGGGTTGGTCTCCACTCGTCATGGCCGGACTTGATCCGGCCATTCGGTATTACGGATAGTCCCCGCCCGAGAAATGGGTAGCGCCGCCGCCGCGTGATAGCGTCCCTCGACCATCTTCGAGGGAGTCCGCGCCATGATCCGTGCCGCAACGCTTCTCGCCGTCATGCTGGCGATTTCGTCTTGCGCGGGCTCGGACGACGCCGATCCGCCGCCGAGCCCGGCCGAGGCGCGGGCGTTGTTTGGTCGGCTTGGGCCGGCGCCCCAGCCCGAGGGCAATCCCTCGACGCCGGCCCGCGTGCGGCTGGGCCGCGCCTTGTTCGGCGATCCGCGCCTTTCGGCGGATGGCAGCCTGTCTTGCCAGAGTTGCCACCGGCCCGACCAGGGCTTCGCGGTGGCGCAGTCGATCAGCCCGGCCTTCGCGACCCGCACCGAGCGGCGCAAGGTGCCCACCCTGATCAACGTCGCCTTCAAGCGGCCGCTGCTGTGGGACGGCCGGGTCGAGGACCTCGACTTGCAGCCGCTGGCGACCATCGCCGACCGCATCCATTTCAACAACGACCCCGACATCGTCGCGGCCGACCTGACGCGGGACGCCGCCTATCCGGCCTTGTTCCGCGAGGCCTTCGGCGTCGAGGGCATCACCGCCCCCCGCATCGCCCAGGCGATCGCCGCCTACGAGCGCACCCTGGTGTTCGACGGCAGCCGCTTCGATCGCTACATGGATGGCGACACGGCCGCGCTGACCGCCGCCGAGACCCGCGGGCTCGCGCTGTTCGCCGGCAAGGCGGCCTGCGCGATGTGCCACAACGGCCCCAACCTGACCGACGACCGCTTCCACAATATCGGCGTGCCCGACCACACGATTCGCGGTCGCGCCCCGGTGATGGCGACGATCGGCTTCGACGCCAAGCGCATGGGCCTCGCCGATTGGGCGTCGGTGACCGAGGATCTGGGCCGCCAACTGGTCACCAAAGCCCCCGAGGACGGCGGCAAGTTCCGCACCATGAGCCTGCGCAATGTCGCCCAGGTCGCGCCCTACATGCACAACGGCGCCTTCGCCACCCTGGCCCAGGTGATCGACTTCTACGACGCGGGTGGCGGCGCCCATCCCAACAAATCCGGCCTGCTGCGTCCGCTTGGTCTGACGGCCGCCGAGAAGGCCGATCTCGAAGCCTTCCTGCGGGCGCTGACCGGCAGCCGCCGCCCCGATCCCGGTTGAAGAACGGCACGCCGAGCGCGTAAGCTGGAGCCGTTCCTAGGGGGGGACGGGGATGGCGAGACTCCTGCCGATTCTGCTCCTGGCGCTTTTCTTGGCGCCGGGCGTGAACGCCGAACCGCGGACGGTCACCGTCGGCGGCTATGAATTCGCGCCCTATGTCGAGATCGACGAGGCCGGCAAACCCTCGGGCCTGACGGTCGATTTGCTGGACGCGATGAACGCCTTTCAAAAGGATTGGCGCTTCGTCCTGGTGTTGACCTCGCCCAACCGCCGCTACAAGGATTTCGCCGAGGGCCGCTACGACATGATCCTGTTCGAAAATCCCGAATGGGGCTGGACCGGGCGCGATCTGCCGTTCGACGTGACCGAAAGCTTCGTCATGGGCGGCGAGGTGTTCATCGCCCGCGCCATGCCCGGTCGCGGCCAGGAGTGGTTCGCCTCGCTAAAAGGCCGCAGGATGGTCGGCATGCGCGGCTATCATTACGGCTTCGCCGATTTCCAGACCGACCCAGACATTCTGGCCCGCGACTTCGGCATGGTGCTGGTCAACAGCAACCAGGCCAGCATCGAGATGGTGCTGAAGGGCCGCGCCGACATCGCCGTGGTGACCGACGCCTATCTGCGCCGCTATCTCGCCGGCAATCCCGACGCCCAATCCCGCCTGCTGATCTCGGATCGCTTGGACCAGGTCTATCATCACGCCGCGCTGCTGCGCCGCAGCGGTCGGCCCGGCGCCTCCGACATCCAGGCGCTGCTGGCCGCCATGGAGCGCGAAGGCCGGCTCGACCCGCTGTGGCGGGCCTATGGCATGAAGCGCTGAACGATGTTCCAAGCGTCGCCGACCACGCCCGTCCGCCGCACCCTGGCCCGCAAGGTCTTTCTATCCACCCTTCCCGTGGTGGCGCTGGTGGTGCTGCTGACCCAACTCGCGATCGGCCTCCAGCGCCATGAGCAGCAATTGGCGGCGTTGGAGGCCCGCGCCACCCAGGTGGCGCGGCTGACCGCCGAGGCGGTGTCGCGGCCCTTGTGGACGCTCGACCGGCCGATTTTCGAATCGCAACTGCGCGCCATCGAGCGCGATCCGGCCTTCCTTGGCGCCCGCATCCTCGACGAGGACGGCGCGGCGGTGTTCGAACACGGCGATCCCTCGTTCGAAACCGACGCCCTGCGCGCCCACGCCGACATTCCCGATCCGACCAGCGCCGGAACGCTGGGGCGGGTCGAAGTGGTGCTGTCGACCGCCGAACTAAGCCGCGGCCTGTGGCGCGAGACGGTGATCGGCGTCAGCGCCTTCGCCGTTCTGGTGCTGGGCTTCCTGGGCACCCTGGACGTCGCCCTGCGCCGTCTGGTGGCCCGGCCGCTGTCGGTGCTGCTCGACGCCATGGGCCGGGTCGAGCGCAAGCGCTGGGAGACCGTGGCCTGGACCAGCGACGACGAGATCGGCCGCGTCACCGCCGCCTTCAACCGCATGGTCGACGGCCTGCGCTCGGGCGACGAGGCGCGCCGCCTGCTTGACGAACTGACCGCCGCCCACGCCGAGTTGGAGCGCGCCAACGCCCAGGTGCTGGAAAGCATCCGCTACGCCCGCCGCCTTCAGGACGGCCTGATGCCGGCGCCCGGCGCGCTCGACGGCGCGATGGCCGGCATCGCCCTGCTGTGGGAGCCGCTGCAAGTGGTCAGCGGCGATTACTGCTGGTTCGAGCGCCTGCCCGACGGCCGTTGCGTGGTGGCGCTGGTCGACTGCACCGGCCATGGCGTGCCGGGCGCCTTCATGACCCTGGTGGTCGCCTCGGCGCTGGACCGCATCCTGCACGACCAGAACGAGACCGCCCCGGCCCGCGTGCTCGAGCTGCTGGACGCCATGGTCCGCGAAAGGCTGCGCCAGGACCGCCAGGACGATCCGGCCGGCGGCTCGGACGACGGCGCCGACGCCGCCATTTGCGTCTGGGACCCCGCCGCCAAAACCCTGCGCTACGCCGGCGCCAGCATCCCGCTGCTGGTGGTGACCCCCGGCGGGGTGAGCGAAATCCGCCCGACCCGCGCCAGCCTGGGCTATCGCAGCCTGCGCCCCCGCACCGCCTTCGCCGAGGTCACCCTGGCGGTCGAACCCGGCACCACCTTCCACCTCGCCACCGACGGCGTGGTCGGCCTGATGGGCGGCACCCCCGCCCGCCAATTCGGCCGCACCCGCCTGCACGCCGTCCTGGCCGGCCTGCCCGGCCTGGAACCCGCCGAACAAATCGCCCGCGTCCGCGACGCCCTGGACGCCTATCGCGACGTCGAGGCGCGCCGCGACGACATCACCTTGGTGGCGTTTCGGCCGGTGTGATCCGCGAAGGCGCGGCCTTGCCGCAGTCCCGCACCGTAATCCGAATCCGATTCGCCGCCCGCTTCGGTCCTTGGCGCTCGCCTCCTCTCCACTCGTCATGGCCGGAC
>JADFZP010000404.1 GCA_015232485.1 Alphaproteobacteria bacterium | reverse complement strand
TCTGCGCCCAGCGCGGCCTGCTGCCGCTGCACGCCAGTTGCGTGGCGATCGGCGGACGCGCCGTCGCCTTCTCCGGCGTGTCGGGTGCGGGAAAGTCCACACTGGCCGCCGCCTTCCACCGACAAGGCTACCCCGTGTTGTCCGATGACGTGACGGTGGTGGATGTGGAAGCGCCCGGCGGGCCGCTGGTACTGCCGTCCTTTCCGCGCATCAAGCTGTGGCGCAACGTGATGGACGCTCTCGCCCTGTCCCGTGACGGCTTGGAGCGCAGCCGGGCCGAACTGGAGAGATTCCACCTGCCGCTGGGTAAGGAATTCCAGACGGAGCCGTTGCCGCTGGCCGCCATATACCATCTGGCAGAGGACCGGCTACCCGACCTGGGCGGTAGGATCGAGCGCCTGAATAGCCTGACCGCGATCCACAGCGTGGAAACGTCTGTCTATCGGCTGAAGGTGGCACGACGGCTGCTTGGCTCAGTACGGCTGTTCCGCATGTTGGCGCTGGTCGCCGCCGCGACACCGTCGCACATGTTGTCGCGACGGCTGGGGCAGCTGGGGTTGGACGACCTTAATTCGCAGGTGACGGTTCTCGCTGCACGAAACGGCGGCGGTTCCGGGGAGAGGGAATGAGCGGATTTTATTGGATCACGTCCTTTCCAAAGTCGGGCAACACCTGGATTCGAATGGCGTTGTGGGCGCTGAGCCACGGCAGACCCTTGGATTTCGACAAATTCACCAATTGGATACCAATGGCGGCAAGGCGCGTCGTTTTCGACGAGGTCCTGGCCGTGGAATCCGCGGATCTAACTGTGGAGCAAGTCGAAACTCTGCGCCCCCGCCTGTTCGAGGCGCTGGCATGCGACGCGCCCGAGCCGTTGCTGCGTAAGGTACATGAGGCGTGGGTGCTCACTCCGGCTGGGGAACCGCTGTTCCCGTCTTCCGTGACGCTTGGGGCCATCTACATCGTGCGCGATCCCCGCGACGTCGCTGTCGCCGTGGCCCATCATTTCGGGATGCCCTTCGATGCCGCGATCGATTTCCTGGCCTCGCCGGACAGCCGGGTGGGGCCATCTTTGCCAAGGCGGTATCTGCCTTATCGCATGCTGAATTGGGGCCAACATGTGGAGGGCTGGCTCGATGCGCCGAGCCTTCGCGTGCTATTGGTGCGATACGAGGACATGCTCGCCGATGCGCCAGCCGCTCTCGGCCATGTCGCCGCGTTCCTGGGGTGGGACACGAATTCGGATGCCATCGGGCGAGCCGCCGAGGCGACCCGCTTCGAACGGCTGCGCGCCGAAGAGGAGCGCGGCGGCTTCCGCGAAAAGCCGCCGGGCATGGGGCGTTTCTTCCGCCGCGGACAGGCCGGCGGCTGGCGCGACACGCTGACGCCTGAGCAGGCGGCACGTATCGAGCGGAACCACGGCACCGTCATGGCGCGGCTGGGCTACCTGTAAACCCCAACGGGCGGCCCCTATTCGTTGCCGCGTTCGACCCAGCGGAGGAACTGGCCGACGTGAACGCCGCGGGCAAGCACGCCGACCATGTCGGAGAAGCGTCCTCGGCCCGCCGGATCGGCCGGCCAGTCCGCGGCGATCGCCTTCATGCGCGGCAGGTCCAGGCAGTGGCGCGCCAGCGGCGAACGGTCGAGCCGTTCCAGGTCCGCCATCAGCGCGTCGCGGCAGCGGTTCATCCGGACGAACCACTCTGGATTCTGCCTGCCGCGCCGGGTGTTGTGGATCACCTCCGGCGGCAAGCGGTCGGCCAGCGTACGGCGCGCCAACGAACGGCTGACGCCATCTCGCAGGTACTGGTCATCGGGAAGGGCGAAGCAGAATTCGACCAGCCGCAGATCGCCGAGGGGATCACGCACCTCGTAGCCCCGGTGCCCGCGCAACGTGGCAGTGATCCCGCGCAGCCGGAAGTTGTCGAGCATTCGGCTCCGCAGGTCCGCCGCCGCCCCTGGAACGTCATAGGAATCCAAGGCTCCCAAGCGCCGGAAGTGATCGGGAATGCCGTGCTGGTTGGCGAAGGCCGGCGCGATGGCGTTCGCAGCCATCCAGGGCATGTCGCCTCTGCCCCGCAGACGGCGAAGCATTTCGCGCATTGGCAACGGTGCCAACGGTGCGGCAACCTGGGTTCGCAGCACGGAAGCAATGGATCGGCCGGTATGTCGTCCAAGACACGCGGCTTCGTGTCCCAGACGTATCCAGCGGCCGGACCGGAACAGGTCGGCCAGCGAACGCTCCCCGTCCCAGCTCAGCGTCAGATTGCCGGCATTGCCAGTCAGTACGACACCGACACCGAGCGCGCGCAGACGCTCCGTGGCCGCGGCGAACCAGCCGATATGCGCGAGGCCGCGAAGCGGCATCCCGACATGCAGGAACAGTCGGGTCGGGTCCTCCTCGTCCGACGACACGCCGGCGCCCATTACGAAGTGAGGGATGATGTTCGGATGTTGCCGGACGATGGCCTCGACGTAGGGGCGTTCGTCGGCGTAACAGCGTTCCGGCACGTCGTGAGCGACGCCTGCTTCAGGCAGCATGGTGATCGTCTTCAGCACCGCCGGTGATGTCAGCCGCGCCGCCGTGGAAGCGACCGCCGACGAATCGAGACCGCCGCTGAGGAACGATGCCACGGGGCTGGCCGACCGCAGCCGCGCGGCGACGGCCCGGTCCAGCAGTTCGCGCGCCCCTTCCACCACATCATCGTCTTTCAACCGCAGGCGCCGGCTCCAGTTCGGCTCCCAGTACCGGTCCACCCGCACGACATCGCCCCGGACCACGACGCGCCCGCCCGCTGGTACCTGCGCAATGCCTTGATAAAGTGTTCTTTCCGCTGGAAGTCCCTGGTCCAAGATAATGCTGGCCAGAACGGCTTCGTCAATCGCACGGGGCACTTGCGGCAGCGCCTGCACGGCGTGCACCATGGTCGCGAACACGACCATCCCCGCGCCGTGGTAGTAGTGAAGAACCCGGCGGCCCATCTGGTCGCAGACGAGGGTCAGGCGGTGTTCGACCCTGTCCCACCAAGCAAAGGCGAAGTCGCCGATCAGGCGGCGCGGCCCATCGTCTCCCCAACGCTCCAGCGCCGCCAGCAGGATTCGACCGTCGGGGAGCGGGGCCGAGCGCGCGTCGAGCGCAAGGGCCGCGATCAGGTCGTCGCGATTGTCGAGCCGCCCATCAAGGGCCAATACCCCGGCATGGCCGGCCATGGGCTGCTGTTCATACGCATCCTCCGGAGTGGAGACCCGCTGGCGATGAACGAGAACCGCGCGCGGCGACTTCCACAGACGCGCCCGATTGCCGCCATAGGGTTCGATCGCATGCGCAAGGCGTTCCGCGGCTTCCGCCGGCAGCGGTCGCGAATCAGTCGAGATCGCGCCGGCAAACACCGACACGCTCAGGAACCCGTAAAGCCCCCATCCGTACCGTCACCCGCAGGACCGGTTTGCTCGGCTGTGGTAGCAGTCGGGATAATCGTCATTTTTGGCGTGTGCCAAGGCCGACGCGCGCCGGCTGACTTCGGCACGTCCATGATGTGGTCACGGGAGGGCGTTCGCGTCATCTTTCGATACTCTCGTGGGCGTTTCTAATCATCATACTGCCTGCGCGCGGCGCGTCGGGAAAGGCCTTTGTTTGGATGGCGGCCTCGACCGTGCCACGCTGATCCGCGTCATCGATCGGTAGAGCGGCGGCGCGCATCCGGGTCGT
>JADFZP010000403.1 GCA_015232485.1 Alphaproteobacteria bacterium | reverse complement strand
GAGCGGCCGCTGGAATGGCGTCCGGTGATCGAGCGGGTGGCCGAAGCCCTGAACGACAAAAAGGCCGGCCCACCGCGGTGAGCCGGCCTTTATTGAAGTTGCCGAAGATCAGGCCGCGGCGGCGGCCTTTTCCTGCTTGCGGGCGGCGGCGCGCAGAACGCGGCGCTTCAACGCGCGCGTCTCGATGGTCAGCCGCGCGTCATTGGTGGTGAGCAGATAGGCGTCGAGACCGCCATTGTGCTCGATCGTCTTGATGCCGTTGCTGGTCAGGCGCAGACGGATCATGCCCAACGTGTCGGACAGCAGCGAGGTCTCCTGCAGATTGGGCAGGTAGCGACGACGCGTCTTGTTGTTGGCGTGACTGACATTGTTGCCGGTCAGAACACCTTTGCCGGTGATGGCGCAGCGACGTGCCATGGCCAAGAACCTCTTTCATCCCTGAGAAGACCGGGTTTTTACGGGTGCGAGGCCCCCGCGTCAAGCTGAATCATGAATTGCCACTCAGCCGAACAGCTTGTCGATGTCGCTTTGCGAGAAGATCTGGTCGACCGCGCTTTGGTCGCAGGCCACGCCGGTGCGCTGGGGGCCGTTCAGCAGGGCCTTGTCGGCGTCGACCGGCTTTTCCTCGGCCCTGATCTCCTCGACCACCTTTTCCAGTTCGTGGCGGCCCCACATGCGGATCAGCGAGTTCACCCGGCCTTCGACGAACTTGATCGAGCCGACCACCTTGTTGATGCGCTGACCGGTCAGATCCTGGAACGAGCAGGCCTCGAACAGCGAGGCGCCGCGTTCGTTGATCTTGTCCAGCAGGGCGACCGCCTTGGGGTCTTTGACCAGTTTCTTGGTCTGGCCGACCAGCTTGTCGATGTCCTCGGCGGCGGCCATGATGGTGTTCGAGGCGTGCTCGGTGTTCTCGACGATGGCGTCGAGAAGATCGGCCATCTGCCCGAAGTGATCGTCGTCCATCCCCGGCTGCCCGATCGTGGCGAGCTCCCGACGTATGTTCTGGAGATGCCCGAACAGGCCCACCAGTTCCTTCTTCAGAAGCATTACTTCGCGGTCAGACATTGCCAATCCCGGCTGGATGGGTGGAAATCGGGACAAGATACGCGCATTTCAGGCGGTCAGGAAGGCCCGAATGAGGCGCCGGGCCGCCGCCGCCGGGGCGATTTCGCCCCGCGCCACCGCGCGCTCCAGTTCCGGCAGCAGATCGCGGGCGTCGGGATGGGCGCGGAAGGTCTCGATCAGCGATTGCGAAATCTCGCTCCACATCCAGGCCAGCGCTTGGCGGGCGCGGCGCTCGGCGATGGCGCCGGCCTCGCCCATCAGGTGGCGGTACGAGCGGATGGTGGCCCACACCTCGTCGATGCCGGCGCCCGTGGCGGCCGAGCAGCGCAGCACCGGCGGACGCCAATGGGGGCTGGCCGGACGCAGCAGGTGCAGGGCGTTGCGGTAGTCGCGCATGGCGCGATCGGCGGCGGCCGCCAGATCGCCGTCGGCCTTGTTGACGACGATGGCGTCGGCCAGTTCGACGATGCCCTTCTTGATGCCCTGCAACTCGTCGCCCGCGCCGGGGGCCAGCAGCAGCAGGAACATGTCGACCATGTCGGCCACGGCGGTCTCGGACTGGCCCACCCCGACGGTCTCGACGATCACCACGTCGAAGCCGGCCGCCTCGCAGACCAGCATGGCCTCGCGGGTGCGGCGCGCCACGCCCCCCAGCGTGCGGCCCGAGGGCGACGGCCGGATGAAGGCGCGCTGGTCGCGCGACAACTCCTCCATGCGCGTCTTGTCGCCCAGGATCGATCCCCCCGAGATCGGGCTCGACGGATCGACCGCCAGCACCGCCACCCGATGGCCCTGGCCGATCACATGCAGCCCGAAGGCCTCGATGAAGGTCGATTTGCCGACCCCCGGCACCCCGGTGATGCCCAGCCGGATGGCGCCGCCGGCATGCGGCAGCAGCGCCTCGAGCAAGGCCTCGGCGGCGGGCCGATGGTCGGGGCGCGACGATTCGATCAGCGTGATGGCGCGCGCCAGGGCGCGGCGGTCGCCGGTCGGCACAAGGGCGGCCAGGGCCTGGGGGTCGGGGATTGGCGACATTCAGCCCTTCTGGTCCGGCGGGTCCTCGTTGAGCAGGCGCTTCATGGCCATCAGGACCAGTTTCTGTTTCGATTCTTCGTCCAGGCCCTCGAAAATCTTGGTCTTGGCGCGGTGGACTTCCATGGCCTTGCGGATCAGCTCGGCGCGATCGGGGGTGATCAGCGACTTGGCCTGCGCCTGCGCCTGGGCCAGCGCGCGGTCGCGCGGCGAGACCGGCGTCTCGGCCAGCGCCTTGACCCGCTCGCGGGCCTTGCGCGCCTCCTTGTCCAGGACGAGGCCGGTCAGCATGGTGCCAAGGAACTTGAACATCGGCGCAGTCTAATCGGTTCCGCCGCCGCTTTCCAGATACGGGCGGCATCGTGTACGCTCGCTGGTCATACCATGGGGGGTCGAGCGGATGCACGTCGTCGTCGAAGTGGCGTTGCCCGTCTTCGCGCTGATCCTGGTGGGCTGGCTGGCCGGGCGGACCGGATTGCTGGGCCAGGAATCCTCGGTGGCGCTCAACCGCTTCGTCTATTACTTCGCGCTTCCGGCGGTGCTGTTCCTGGCGATGGCGCGCAGGCCATTGGGCGAAATCTTCAACCTGTCCTTCGTCGGCGCCTTCCTGGGCAGCATGTTGATCGTCTATCTGCTGGGCTGGCTGATCGGCATGGCGACGCGGCGCGAGGACCAGGCCACCCATTCCATGCAGGCGCTGACCGCCAGCTTCTCGAACACCGGCTATATGGGCATCCCGTTGTTCATCGCCGCGTTCGGCGGCGGCGAGCGCCTGCTGCCCGCCCTGCTGGGCACCGTGATCATGAGCGCGGTGATGGTCGGCATCGCGGTGATCGCCATGGAGCTGGTGGGCAGCGCCAAGCACGGCATCGGCCACGCCCTGGGCGACGTGGCGAAGGCGCTGGCCCGCAATCCGCTGGTGCTTTCGACCCTGGCCGGGCTGGCCTGGAGCGCCTCGGGATGGGGCGTGCCCAAGCCGCTGGCCACCTTCTGCGAATTGATGGGCGCCGCCGCCGGCCCCGGCGCGCTGTTCGCCATCGGCCTGTTCCTGGCCGGCCGCCCCCTGACCGTCAACTGGCGCGAGGTGTCATGGCTGGTGGCGCTCAAGCTGCTGGTCCACCCGGCCCTGGCGTGGTGGCTGATGTGGCTGTGGTTTCCGATGGACCCCTTCTGGACCGCCGCCACCATGCTGCTGGCGGCGCTGCCCACCGGCGCGCTGACCTTCGTGGTGGCGTCGCAATACGGCGTCTATGTCGAGCGCACCTCGCAGGCCATCCTGATCTCGACGATCTTCTCGGTCCCGACCCTGTCGGCGCTGCTGTGGGTGTTCGTGGGGGACGGGGTCAGGCCCCACTAACGGGCGCTTGGGTTGGACCAGTCGTTGGTCTATCCTCGCCGTGTATGGTTCCGAAGGAGCGGTCGATGCGGGTGTCGTTGAGCGAAGCGAAGGGCCAATTGACCGAGTTGGTGCGCCGTGCCGAGGCGGGAGACGAGGTCATCCTGACGCGGCATGGTCATCCCGCCGTGCGTCTGGTTCCGATCGCCGGCGTTCCCGACAGGAATTCCAGGCGGGCGCTGCTCGCGGCGGTGCGGGCGGCGGCGTCCGCGAAGGCGAC
>JADFZP010000402.1 GCA_015232485.1 Alphaproteobacteria bacterium | reverse complement strand
CGCCGGATTGGAAACCGGCCGCGAACAGCGACGGCACGTCCTCGGGCGCCACCGGGCCGTAGCCCAGACGCCGGCCGCCGATTTCCACCTCGACCAGCGGCTCCAGGAAATAGGCCCCGCGCGAGCCGGTGCGGACCACCGGCGCCCGCTCGGCGATCGCCGCCGCCACCCTATCGGCGCCCACCGACGCCGCTCCCGAATCGCCCGGCACGAACACCGTCGTCATGGCTGGCCCTCGTCCAGCAGGCGGGCCAGCCGGGCGGGCGTCATCCGCCCGTGCAGGCGGCCGTCCAGTTCCACGGCGGGCGAGCACGCGCAATTGCCCAGGCAGTGGACCTCTTCGACGGCGACGCCCTGGGCGGCTTGCCGCAACGATTCGCCATCCACGGCGCGGCAGGATTCCGAGACGCACAGCCGCAATCGCCGGGCGGGCGGCGGCTGGTCGCGGAAGTCGCTGTAGAACGACACGACGCCCAGCACCTCGGCCCGCGACAGGGCGAACAGCCGCGCCAAGGGTTCGATCGCCTCGGGCGGCACGAATCCCAGCGCGTCCTGGACGGCGTGCAGGGCGGGCAGCAACCCGCCGGGCATCTTTTCAAAGGGGGCGATCAGTTCGTCGATGGCGGTCATGGGGATGAGTCTCGCTCAGCCTTGGCCGGACATCAACCTTCGGGTTGCCTCGGATGAGCCGCCATACCCCTCGGCCGCGCCGATCGGGGCGGCGCGAAAAGGTCTAGGATGCCGCAACTTATGAATCGGAGGAATCGGATGCGCGGGATCGGGGCGGTGCTTGCGGCGGGAATCGCCGTTTCGGGTTTGGCGGGCTGCGGCGGACTCAGCCTTCAGGGCGACGAGGGAATCATCTATCTGGCGGTCGGCGCCAGCGAGACCGGCGGCCTGTCCGGCTTTGCCCCCAGCCAGGGTTACGCCTACCGCATCGCCGAGGCGATCGATCAACAAAGGCACGTCTCGCTGATCCCGCTGGCCATTCCCGGCGCGCGCGCCAAAGATCTGGCGCCGGCCGTCGAGGCGACCCTGGACACGGCGCCCAGCCTGCATCTGGTGACGGTCTGGGTGGGCGCCAACGATCTGGCGGCCGGGCGCGACATCGACGATTTCGCCGACGACCTCGACGCTCTGGTGGCTTCGATCCGCGACGAGACGCGGGCGCCGCTGGTCATGGCCACGCTGCCCGACCTCGCCGCGTTGCCGCGCTTCCGCGATCGTCCCGATCCCGACGTCACCGCCGACCGGGTGCTGGCCTACAACGCGGTGATCCTGCTGACCGCCCAGCGCCACGGCGCGCGGTTGGTCGATCTGCATCGCGCCGTGCCGACCGCCGAACTGGTCGCCCAGGACGGCGCGCACCACGGCGGCGCCGGCCACGCCCGAATCGCTTCGGAATTCCTGAAAGTGATCCGACCGGCCCTCGGCCTGACCGAGCCGCCGGTCGAGCAACTCGCCCAATTGCCCGAAATCACCGTCGGCAACCCGGTCGACCGGTGGGTCGAGACGGGGGTGGTCGAGAGCGGCGCGGCCGGCACGATCCTCGCCGAGACGCCGGCCGAGAGCGAATTTCCGGTGCCCGGCTGGCTGCGCGGCGTGTTCGAGGGCGTGAAGACCTCGGGCGAGTCGCCGGCGCCGATGTCACGGGATTAGGGTTGGCCTACCAGCGCCCCTCGGGCACGCCTCGGGGGGCGAAGGCGGTCTGGCCCTCCAGGTCGCGGAAATGCTCCAACGACCACCGCACGGTGGGGTAGGCCAGATCGTCCCAGGGGATTTCGTTCCAGGCGAACAGGCCGACCTCCAGGCTTTCGGGGCCGGCGCCATGTTCGGGCGTCAGCATGCGGGCGCTGAAGATCATATGGACCTGGCTGATCCGGGGAAGGTCGTACAGCGCCAGCAGCGGCCCGATCTCGACGCGGGCGCGGGCCTCTTCCCACACTTCGCGGGCCGCGCCTTGGGCGGTGGTCTCGTTCAGTTCCATATAGCCGGCCGGCATGGTCCAAAAGCCGCTGCGCGGCTCGATGGCGCGGCGGCACAGCAGAAAACGGTCCTCCCAGACGCAGACCGCGCCGACGATGATCTTGGGATTGTCGTAATGGACATGGCCGCAGTCGACGCAAACCAGCCGCTCGCGGTCGTCGCCGTCGGGGACCTTGCAGACGCGCTTGCCAAGGAGGGTTCCGCTCATGGCGACAGTGTGGCCGCGCCGCGGCCATCGGGCAAGGCGGAATCGGGCGATCCCAGGTGCCCGATCGCCCTGGTTCGGTCGATATGCCCGTTGTTGTCCAGGCAAGGCCTCGCGGGCGCTCGTCGCGCCGCGCGGGCTTCGCCGGATCGTCCCGATCGCAGGGATCAGACGCGTATGTCGAGGTTGCTGCCGCGCGGCGCGTTGGGATCGCCGGCCTGACCAGTCAGCCCGGTGTTCACTTCGGCGCTTTGCTGTTGCTTGACGGTGTCGGTGGATTTGTCGAGGAGGGCGATGGTCGCCTTCTCCTGGTCCTGGGTCATCTTCAGGGCGTTCAGCCCGCCCGACAACCTGTTGACGCCCCCGGCCACGTTGAGTGCCGCATCGTCCATGGTTACCTCCTACACACCCATTCTGGATGCCGATGGAAAGACTGTAGCACTTCCGGGGCCATTCGCAAAAGTCCAAAGGTATGAGAAGCGGGCCGTCACATGGGCGAGTCCCAGGGGAAGACCAGCCAGACGTCCTGTTCGACGTCGACCGCGTAGACGTCGGCTTGGTCGCGGCCCTCGGGCTTGGCGTAGACGCAGGCGAACAGGGCGCGCGGCAGCATGCGGCGCACGGTGCCGGCCGTCTCGCCCGAATCGACCAGATCGTCAACCACCAGCCAGCCCTCGCCGTCGCCGGCCAGCGACTTCAGCACCAGCACCGAGCCTTGGCGGCGGTCGTCGTAGCTGGCGACGCAAACCGTCTCGATCAGGCGCAGGTCGAGTTCCCGCGACAGCACGGCGGCGGGCACCAGCCCGCCCCGCGCCACCGCGACGATGCCTTGGAAGGGTCCGCGAGGGCGCAGCATGGCGGCGAGGCGCCGACTGTCCTCGTGGATCCGTTCCCAGCCGATGGCCATCGTGGCGCTGACCGCGTAGTCCCTGCTCATTGGGGCAATGTGGCAGACCGGGCGGCCCCCGACAAGACGCGCCGCCTCTGGACGCGCTCGGGCGGATGCCGCAATATCCCAAGGGCAAAGACGGGGATGCTTCGCGATGCTGCACACGCCGACCGCCCTGCGCGGCATGGTCTCCGCTCCCCATCACCTTGGGGCGCAGGCGGGGCTCGCCGTGCTGCGCGAGGGTGGCAACGCCATCGAGGCGGCGGTGGCGACGGCGGCGGCCCTGGCGGTGGTCTATCCCCATATGACCGGCTTGGGCGGCGATGGCTTCTGGCTGGTGGCCGAGCCGGGCAAGGCGCCGATCTCGATCGATTCCTGCGGCGCCGCCGCCCAATCGATCAGCGCCCTATCGTATCGCGCCCTGGGTTTCGCCGAGATGCCGCGCAGCGGCCCGGCGGCGGCCGCCACCGTGGCCGGCGCCGTGTCGGGCTGGCAGGCGGCGCTTGAAATCTCGGCGCGCTGGGGGGGAACCCTGCCGCTGTCCCGCTTGTTCGCCGACGCCATCGATCTCGCCCGCCTGGGCGCGCCGGTCAGCGAGGCGCAAATCCGCTCGCTGGGACGGCGAATCGACGCGCTG
>JADFZP010000401.1 GCA_015232485.1 Alphaproteobacteria bacterium | reverse complement strand
CCGCAACCCGAGCCGGCCCCGCCCAGGCCGGCCGATTTCCCGCATCCGCTGTGCGGAACGTTACTTCTGGAAGACGAGATGCAGCGGCGGCTGGGTGTAGGCGTGCCGCACCTGGGCGTTGTCGAACAGGCCGATGCCGAAGCCGTAGGTCTTCGACATGTCGTCGAACTGCACGTCGGTCTTGCTTCCGGTGACCAGCTTGCGGCTGATCTCGGCCACCCACTTGCCGTCCTTCCAGGCGATGCCGGCCGAGATGTCGCCGCGGTCGCCGGTGAACGGCTCGACGACGATCGAGGAGACCTCGTCACCCGCCACGAACTTCGAATCGTCGAACGGCGCCTTGTCCTCGGCCTTGATCCAGTAGGTGCCGCCCTTGTTGGCGGCCTTGCCGTCCTTGTTCATGAATTCCGGCTTGCCGTCCACCAGCTTGACGTCGGCGTAGCCGCCGCCGGTCTTGGCGTCGCTCTTGCGGCCCGCCTCCTTGGCCTTTTCGGGGTCGAAGCGGGTGTGGTCGAGATACTGGTCGTCGATCTGCCCCATGAAGCCGCCGCGCACGTACTTCATGTGCCACATGTCGCCCAGTTCGCCTTCCTCGGTGGTGTACTTGTTGCCATAGGCCTTGCCCGGCTCGCCGGCGTGGCAGTTCGCGTTGCAGCCCAACTTCTCGTTGAAGCCGAAGATCGAGCCGCCGATGTTCCAGATCAGCGAGAACTTGTCCTCGTAAGCCAGATTGTTGTCGCCGCCCTTGTCCTCGGGGTCCTTGACCTTGACCCAGGTTCCATCGGGTTGCTTCTGGAACGGCGAGCGACGCACCGACAGGGTCGGGTCCTCATAGGTCAGCAGCATGTAAAGCGTGTCGCCGACATGGGCCGCCTGGATGGTGCCGGTGGTGTTGCCGGAGTTGTCCTTGAAGTGGACGCCCTTGACGGCCTCGAAGGTCGCCACCGGAGCGCTTTTCCACACCGGGTCGTCGGCGACGCCGTCGAGCTTGGGCGCCGCGGCGGCCTTCGCGGCGGTCACCACGATGGGCTTGACGGGGCCTTTGGGAGCCTCTTGGGCCATGGCGGCGGCGGCCACCAGGCACAACGGCAGGGCGAAGGCGACGGATTTGCGGATGAGGGTCATGTCTCGTGCCTTTCGGTTTGATGGAAGATCAATGTTCGTGCCAGCCGGTGATCATCATTCGGAACAGGCTCGTCACCTTCAGCCCGGTGGTGCCAAGATAGATGTGGCCGATCAAGAACAGGGTGATGACCAAGCCCACCGCGGTGTGGGCCATCGCGATCGGCAGCAGTCCGTCCAGGCCGAGCACCCGCTGCGGAGCCCATTCGGGCACCAGGAACATCAGTCCCGTGAGCAGCAGGATGGGCATGAAGAAATACATGATGAACCAGTAGATGATCTGCTGAAGCGAATTGAAGTTCGCCGCCAAGGTTGGAGGATAGGGGTGCGGCCTGCCCCAGAAAATATCCCAGCAATAGAAGCGGGTTTGAACCAGGCATCTCTTGACGAAGCCGCCCGGCTTGGGCACGTATTGCCACCAGTTTCCAGAAACGATATTGGCGATCACGAAGAAGCCATAAAGCGCCGCCAGCGCCACGCCCGCGATGTCGTGCAGGCGGGCGGCCAGGGCGAATGGCACCAGCGGCAGATCGGGCTGGGCGAAATGCAGGCTGCCCCCGGTGACGATCAGCACCAGGATCAGCGCCGCGTTGACCCAGTGCCAAGCCCGCAGCCAAAACGGCAGCATGTAGATGCGTTCGCTCATGATTTCCTCAACAGGCGACGGAGGCCGGCGGTGAAGACGCGCAAGGCGCCGTGGCCCATCACGCCGGCCACCGTGAGAAGCACCGACCAAACCGCGAACTGATCGAAATAGGCGTTGCGGGTCGCGCCGATCACATAGGAGTTGCCGAGGATGATGCTGTTGGCGAAGCCCAGCTTCTCGCGCTCCTCGGTCACCAGGTGACGATAAAGCCGAGTCCTCAACTCCGTGTCGCGCGTGTGGCAGGCGACGCAGTTCTTTTCGGCCTTGTCCTTGCCGACGATCTCGTGCGACAGCGCCAAGCTTTTGATCGGCGAAACCGGCGTGTGGCACTCGACGCAGCGCACCGCCCGCCAATGCAGCTTGGCGTTGGGCAGCCATTCGTGGATGTCGTCAAGGTCGGGACGGCGCTTGGGCGGGGTCAGGGTGTCGCCAAACGTCGCGAATTTCAGGTCCGACTCGTGGCAGTCGAAGCACATCGCGTTGTCCTGGCGGACGATCTCGCTCGGCTCGCCCAGCTTGGCCGCCACCTTGTAGAGATGCGGGTCATGGCAGCTTTGGCAGGTGAATTTGCCCTTCAGACGCTTGGCGTGGATGCTGGCGTCATACTGCGCCTCGATGCGCATCGACTTCTGGGCGTGACATTCGCCACAGGGGCTGACTTGCGCCGTCAGACCTTCGCGATGCGGGTATTCATTGGCGGTCTGGCCGTGGCAGGTCTTGCATTCCATGCCGGCGTGGTTCGAGCGCTCGAAAGCGGCCGGGTCGACCAGCAGGGTCTTCAGCTTGAGCAGATCCATGCCGTCGCGCGGCGGCGCCTTGAGGGCCGCCTCGGTGTGGCAGCCCAGGCACTCGGCGTTGGATTTGCGGATCTTTTCGATCAGGGCCGGGTCGGTTGGCGCGGCTCCGGCCGTTTGGGCCAGGGCGGACGGGGCCGCCAACAGAAGTATTAGAAAAACGACAACTAGGTGGCGCAACGTGAAGTTCCCCCAGATCGGAAGGCGATTCTAGAACCAATATTACCAATTATCCATCTGAAGTCCACAACAGATGGTCAACGAATTGGGCGTATGTGCGCGTGTTCATGTCCTTCGGAACTCTTGTCCGAATCTCAAGAATTAGACAGGGGAAGGGGCCGGCTGAACGGCCGGCCCATCAGGTCAGCGTCGGCCGCGCGAGTGGCGTTGGACGCAATTCATCAGCGTGTCGAGACCGATCGAGGTGCCGGCCAAAGAGAATCTCAAGGTCTGGTCGCCGGCCTCGACAATCAGGGTGTCGCCTCGCTTGAACAACGCGAAAAGCTTATTGCTCTCGATCAGGTTGACGCCGAGTTGATCGCGACCCACGGCCTGCGCCTTGGTCCGTATCCACGGGCCGTGATCGACACGGTACTGAATGGGAACGGTGCCTCCGTTGCGTAGGCTCCAGCGTTCATTGTCGAAGGACATGGTCCATTTCATGTCCTTGGTGAGCCGGAAATTGAGCGCGATGCCGTTGTCGTACTGGGCCTTCATCGAGCAATGGCTGAACCGCCCACGATCATTGGTCTGGGCGCGGAGCTTCCAGTTTCCCACCGTGATCTGGTCGATCACCTCGGCCTTGGCGGCGACGGGCGTCAGCAGCAGCGCGAGGACGAGAATCCACTTCATGTTCATGGCGATACCTCGAAAGGAGTTTCCCGAAGCATGGCGCAACTCGCCGCCGGCTGGCAAGGGCGGTTACGCCAGTATCATCGACAGCGCTTCGGTCAGCGACACCGGGCCGGGCGGCACGCCACGCGCCGCCAGCGCCTGGGCGAGACCCGCCTGGGCCAGTCCGAACACCCGCCGCTGCACGGCGACCACCGGGATGGCGGATTGTTCGCCGAGCAGCCAGCGGTGGCAGGCGGCGGCGTCGGCCGACAGCACGGCGCGGCAGGGCAGCGGCCGGCCGACATGGGCGACGCAGGCCTGATCCTCGA
>JADFZP010000400.1:2067-3726 GCA_015232485.1 Alphaproteobacteria bacterium | reverse complement strand
ATCGCAGCATTCTTTGCGATCCACGGCGCGCCGACGCTCGCGATCTGCTCAATCTGCGCATCAAGCGGCGCGAGCCGTTCCGCCCCTTCGCCCCTTCGGTGCTGGCCGAGTCCTTCGCGGACTGGTTCGACGCCGACGGCCCGCTGCCCCACATGACCCATGTCGTCCCGCTGCGCTCCGAGCGGCGCGCCGCCGTGCCCGCCGTGGTCCACCAGGACGGCACCGGCCGGCCGCAGACCGTGTCGGCCGACACCGACCCGCTGTTCCACCGCCTGATCGCCGCCTTCGCGGCGCGCACCGGCGTGCCGATGCTGCTCAACACCTCGTTCAACGAGAACGAGCCGATCGTCACCACCCCCGACGAGGCGCTGGCCTGTTTCCTGCGCACCCGCATGGACGCCCTGGCGCTCGGCCCCCATCTGCTGCGCCGCCCCGAACCGCCGGGCCGCGATGCGCCTTGAAATCCTCCGCATGCTGGTCCGGCTGGCCCGCCGCTCGCTGGTCCCCTTCGATCTGGCGATCCTGATCGCCAGCTTCGGCGGCGCCTATGCCCTGCGGGTCGATCCCGAGCGGCTGGGTTGGTCCCTGGTGCCGGCCATGGCGCTGAGCGGCGGGCTGATCATCGTGGCGACCCATGTGATCGGCGGCCTGAGGTTGCGGCGCGACATGGCGCACGCCGCCTACATCACCGACCATCTGGCGGCGATGCTCGCGGCCTTCCTGCTCAGCGTGGCGGGCAGCGCCTTGCTGACCTTCGGCGAATTGGGCGTGGTGCAAAGCCGCGGCGCCGTGCTGGCGGCCTTTCTGACGCACTCGCTGCTGTCGGCGAGCGTGCGTTCGGGCTTGGCGCGATCGGCCGAGCGATTGGCGCGCGACCATTTCCTGGGTCTGATCGGACCATCGAGCGCCTTCTCCGAGAAGGGCTTCCTGCTCGAACCGTTCCGGGGCGAGTTGGAGTGCCGATTGCTCGAACTCGACGGCGACGGCGGGCGGGTCGCCGAGGCGCGGCGAACGCTTGACGGCCTGGACGAGCGTTGCCAGGGCATCGTGCTGCTCGACGCCGAGGCCGAGGGCTGCGTCGACCTCGCCGCCCATCTGTTGAACAACGCGCGCCGCATCCCCGTCTATTCGATGGAGGATTACTTCGCCGAGCATCTGGATCGCGAATGGCTGGGCGGCCTGGGGCCACGCTGGCTGGTCTCGAACGGCTTCCCGGTGCGCCGCCGCACCGCCACGCTGAACGCCAAGCGCATCCTCGATCTGGTCGTCGCGGTGGCGTTGGGGATTCCGTTCCTGATCCTGCTGCCGCCGCTGGCGGCGGCGATCCGCCTCGATTCGCCGGGGCCGGTGTTCTATCGGCAAAGGCGGATCGGCTTGGCCGAGCGTCCGTTCACCATCATCAAGCTGCGCAGCATGGAGACCGGCGCCGAGGCGGGCGGCCACAGCACCCGCCCCGGCGATCCGCGCGTCACCCGCTTCGTGCGTTGGCTGCGGGCCGTGCGGCTCGACGAATTCCCGCAGCTTTGGAACGTGCTGGTTGGCGATATGAGCGTGGTCGGCCCGCGCGCCGAATCGGCCGAGTTGGTGGCCCGCTACGCCGAGGCCATCCCGCATTACCATTTCCGCCATCTGGTCCGCCCCGGCGTCACCGGCCTCGCC
>JADFZP010000400.1:1595-2057 GCA_015232485.1 Alphaproteobacteria bacterium | reverse complement strand
GACGCGGTGCGCAAGCTGGAATATGACCTGCACTACATCCGCCGCTTGTCGCTGCAACTCGATTTGCGAATCCTGTTGCGCACCATCCATGTCGTTCTGCGCGGGCGGGGCCAGTGACCCAATCCACGCCGGAGTTGCAGGCGCTGCTGATCGATCTGGTTTGCGCCCGTCGCCCGGCGAATATCGACCTCGACGGGCGGGACTGGGACGCCCTGATGGCCATGGTCCGCCATCATCGGCTGGCGCCGCTGCTGCACTGGCGGCTGACCCGCGAGGCGAGCGCGGTGCCGGTCCCCCAGGCGGTGCGAGCCCAACTCGCGTCCGCTTTCACGAATGCGACGCTGCGCGCCTTGCAGGTCCAGCGCGAACTGCTGCTGGTCCATCGCATCCTCGAATCGGCCGGCATTCCCCACGTCGCGCTGAAGGGCGCCTACTTGGCGCATCATTGCTATCCCACTCCCT
>JADFZP010000400.1:0-1583 GCA_015232485.1 Alphaproteobacteria bacterium | reverse complement strand
CGACCTGGACGTCCTGGTGCCGCCCGATCGGGCGTTGGCGGCCTTCCAGGCGTTGAGCGACGGAGGCTGTGTCCGGGCGGCGTCGCAACACTGGTGGAACCCCGAGGACTGCCTAAGGACCAGACGGCATTTGCCGCCGCTGCGGACTCCCTCGGGAAGCGTGCATCTGGAATTGCACAGCCGCCTTTACCTGCCTCGCCAAGCGGGCGGCGAGGAAGATCCGGCCTTGTGGCGAAGACTGGTGCGCAAGACCGTGGCCGGGCATGATTTGGCCTTTCTGTGTCCGGCCGATCTACTTTTGCATCTGATCGTTCACGCGGCCTACGACCACCACTTCGACAACGGCCCGCTTCTGCTGACCGACATCGAGGGTTTGCTGCGCGAGCCATCGCTCGATTGGCCGCTGTTCTGGGAGTTGGCCGAGGCCGGAGGCTGGATTCGCGGCTGTCTGCTGGTGCTGGCGATGGTCGAGCGCCACTTCCCGGACGCGACCATTCCCTATCCGGCGGCGTTGCTCGCCGAACGCCAACGGGTTCCCGCCGATCTTCTGGCGGCGACCGCCTCGCTGACCCTCGGCCTGTCGGGCGCGCGGAGCGACCTCAGACTCGTCGCGGGAATGAAAAGGGCGGCGACGATGCGGGACAAGCTGAAGCCGCTGCGCGACAGCGTCTTCCCATCCAAGCGAATGATCGCCACCATGTACCCGGTGCGCGAGGACTCGGCCGCCGTTTACCTTTGGTATCTCGTCAAATGGGGCAGGATGGCGATGATCTCGCTGCCGAGATTTCTGGCAACTCGACAAAAGGCCCGGGCGACCCTGGAAATCGATCAGGGCGCCCGGCTGGTGGCCTGGCTCGACGGCGGGTAAGTGGCGATCTGCGCCGCCAGCCCCCGTTCGAGGGATATGCGGGGCGCCCAGCCGAGACTCAGCATATAGCGGGGATCGGCGACCAGCAGGGGCGGCTCGCCCGGCCGGTTGGGCAGGGCGCCCGGCGCCACCCGGGTGCCGGTGGCGCAAAGGCGCGCGATCAGCGACGCCAGATCCTTGATGGCGATGGTTTGGCCGGTGCCGATCTCGACGACCGACGGAGACTCCGCGCCGTCGATCATCCGCCGGGCGAGCAAGGCCAGCGCCCGCGCCGCGTCGTCGACATGGATGAAGTCGCGTCGCTGGGTGCCGCTGGTGATATCCAGGGTGGCGGCCCCCGACAGGCAGGCGCGGATCATCGAGGGCACCACCCCGGCGCCATCCTCGCCGGGACCGTAAAGGCGTTGCATAGGCGCTTGCACCAGTCGCGCCGCCATGCGGCCGGCCCAGCGCGCGAAATCGGCCTTCGACTCGGCATAGCGATTGAAGTCCGGCGGCATCGGCGTGGCGAGGTCCAGCACCGCCGTCGGCGCGATGGCGGCGATCACGCGCAGCGGGAAGATCACGTTGGCCTCGACCAGTTGGGCGACCGTCTCGTGCGGCCGCCCATAGCAGGTCGCGGCGTGGATCAGCAAGGCGGGGGGATCGTCGGCGATCTCGGGCCAGGCGGCTGCCTCGGCGGGCAGCCAGCGGATCGCCGCGGCCCGATCGCCCA
>JADFZP010000399.1 GCA_015232485.1 Alphaproteobacteria bacterium | reverse complement strand
TCCGGACCGTGACCGGCAAGGCGTGGACGGCGGCCAACGTGAAGATGTTTCTCGGCAAGTAAGGGGATCGGAACTGATGACCAGACCAACGCCTTCGATGATCTGTCGCGCGCCGTCTACTCCTGACCGATACCGTTCACCACCTTGCGGACATTTGCCGTTCGCTGGTGACAGCCCCGCTTCGCCGGGGGAATGAGAGGTGGCCTGATCCGGGTACTGGGCCCTATGTCGGTTTTCTGTTCCGTTGCTATTCCCAAATATCGGAACCGTCAGTTCGGTCGGCTCCCCACGGGAGGCACCATGGTGATCAGATGATTGATAGCGCTCAGGATGCGTTTGGAGAGGCGGTACTGGGCCAGGTCGCCCGCCGCCAGCCAGTGGTCGGCCCGTCGAGCTGCCACCACGACCGCGTCTGGACCATGAGCCTTGACGAGTTGTGCCGCCGCCGCCCACACGTCGCGTTCGCTGGGCTCGCCGCGCCCATCGGCCAGAAAAGTCTCGCATTCCGGATCCCAGTCCATCGAAACCTCTCATACGATGCCGGCCACGTTTCCAGATCGCGCCAACGTGACAACACCGGCTTACCATCCTTCGTAAGCATCTGGCGGGCCTTTACCCGGCGCCGCCGGTTTCCAACCGGGCGTTCCGCTTCTTCGGCGGCGCCTGTCGCAGGGGCATCTACGACAACATGAAGACGGCGGTCGACGCGATCTTCACCGGCAGTCGCGGGACGGGTAGGCCGAGGCGCGTCACCACCGCTGATCCCGCTGATCCGGGAGGGACAAACGGGACCACGGCCAGTCGGACCGACACGGTGACAGGCCGACCGCTCCGTGCCGGCCGGCCTGCCGCCATGCAAGGCATCTTGGCGGCGCGGCTGCGCCGCATGACCGAGCGGCCTGTCGAATGTGTGTCCGTCAGCCGCACGGCGTAATTGATGAACGCACGGCGATGGCGTCCGTCACTGCAAGGTCGGCGAGGTCGATCAAGGCCTTTATGATGTCGGAGGATTCAGCATCCAGGTCGACCATCGCCAGCATGCGGCGGGCATCATCCAGACGGTATCTGACCGACCTGAGGAGCGTTTTTCTGTGGTCTTCAAGCATCGTTTCCCCCTTGGTCTATTGCGCATTCCCCGAGCTGTCACCCGTCGGGATGCAGGAAGACGCCCTCGGGGCTCGAGAACATCGCGTGGCCGGCGTGGTTGGAGAGGGTCCGGAGGCTGACGGCGCCGTCCAGACTCTCGTACTCGGCCATCATTGGGATGATCTCCCCCTTGTGCTCGCCGACCTGCACGGGGTCGTTGGAGAGCCGCCGGTTGGTGGGACCGCCGACCTTCGTCCAGAAGGCTTCGAGGTCGGGGGCGGCGTGACCGTAGAGCCTCGTGAAGCCCTTCCTGCGGCAGAAGTCGCGGGCGAAGGATCCGAGCGCCAAGGGGACCCCGGCGGCGCCGAATCGGCCGCGCCGGAACCTGCTCAGGACAACCAGCCACTCGGGCTTGGCAAAATCCCCGTAATAGCGGATTCGCATTGTGCCTGCGGGCTCTCCGTCCACCGACCCAAGAAGGTGCGTGGCGGAAAAATCGTTTCCGTCCATGAATTCTGTAAATGGCCATTCAAATTCGCCAATACAGACGGCCGCCCGTACGGCCAGTACCTTGTTCATTTCTTCGACACATTCGACGACCTTAACGTGGATTCGCCCATTCTTATGTGACATGTATTTGCTCCTCCTATGGCCATGCAATTATCGCCGGAGTGGTCATTTGCACAGACAAGGCGAATTCTCGGAAGATACAAGGTAATAGGTTCGGCTATACGCGCCTGCATAGCCGCAAGCATTGGTCACCTGTGAAATCCGATGGATTTCCATGAAGTCGTGTTACCTTCGCCATGTCGCACGCCTCGGCTGTCATTGATGCCGTAAAGGAATGGCGGGGAAATATCTACCAATAGTGGTTAGACTGCATGTCTATGCGGATCAATGATTGGGATTTACTGCGGTGCATGCTTGAGGTCGCGCGTGCTGGGAGCTTCCTGGCCGCCCGCGAGCGCCTGAAGGTCAGCCAGCCCACCGTCAGCCGTAAGATCGACGACCTGGAGCGCCAGTTGGGGGCCAAGCTGTTCATCCGCACCGCCCGAGGCATTGACCTCACCGAGGTGGGGCGGCGTGTGCTGGCCATTGCGGAGAAGATGGAGAATCTGGCGAGCACGTCAGGCATCGAGGCCACCGGCCAGAGCCGCCTTTCCGGGGTCATCCGTTTCAAGGTCACCGATGGCATCGGCGGTTACTGGCTGCCGCTGATGCTGGAGCGATTCCATGCGGAGAACCCGCACATCACCGTCGAGGTCTCCGTCTGCGACGACAGGACCGTGCCAGACCTCTCGCGCCGGGAGGCGGACATCACCGTGGTGTACAGGGAACCCACAGACCCCGATGTCTGCGTCCTTGCCGCCGACGAGGCTGTAGGCGCGCCACTGGCGTCAGTGACCTACGCGGCGAGGCACAGCCTTCCGACCACCTTCGAGGAGCTGCTCCAGCACCCGTTCTGCGCCCATGATATGCACTTCACGACCGCAGGGCCTTGGGCGCCGCTCGCGAAGGTGCTCCAGAGGCATCAAAAGGTGGTCTACCGATCCTCGTCATCGCTAGCCGTCTGCCAAGCGGTGCGCCGGGGACTGGGCATAACCTATATGCCGATCGGTGTGATGGACCGGGAGCCGGATGCCATGTTTTTCGACATTGAGGGGTTCAGGGCGCGCGTGCCGTTCTGGCTCGTGTGCCACAAGGACGTGAAGGACATCCCGTCCGTCCGGGCGATGGTCGATTACATCAAGGCGGCGCTGTTCCGCGGCCTCAATGGCTCCCTCTCCCGCCGCCCGGACATCGACGTCATCGATATCGAGATGGCGAACAAGCGCGGGCGGTGAGGTAGAGCGACTTCCAAGCCGCTCTGCGGTCATTTTGATGACGCATGAATTTCTGAGCTGAAATAATGCGTAAACGCAAGCCGCTCATCCACGATTGAAGATTTCCGCACAACAGCGGTCACTCCTCGTCAAACGACAGCAGCGTAATCCGATGACCGCCCGCAAGGTCCAAGCACTGCTCGAAGAGTTCTCCTCGGCGCCGCAAATCCCCTTTCAGCCAGACGTCCAGCCGCACTTCGGTCCAGTCAGTGAAATTTCCCGGCGAATAGGGCTGTCGGGCAGTGACGCTGTACTTCGGAAGTGAGGCGCCGTTCGCCACATCGACGTATGGGAAACTTTTTGACCGGTACGGATAGCTGATGATGCCGTTGTGGGAAAACACCACGGCGCAGGCGTTCTCCGTGAGGTCCATGATCCGTCGCGCCATCGCCTCCTTGCTGACGGCGTAACGGCCGGCGAGGTCGATGATCTTGGGCAGATCGGGTTCACGCCACTTCCGCATGGTAAGCGTGGTCTGACGGACCATGCCAACCGGCATCAACAGGGTGGCGGCGAACAAGTTCGCCTCCGCCTCCTTGTTACCGATCTTCCCCGGCATGCGCATCACCGACAGATAGCGTCCGTCAAGCTGCAGATTCCGACGTAATCCGGCCACCCATTCCGATTTGATTTCGGCCACCAATTCCGACGCCAAGTCGGCCACCCATTCCAATCCCATTCCGGCCGCCCGTTCCGACTTGTATCCGGCCACCCTTTCGGTTGTGGAGGTGGTCGGCGGACGGGGATGACGGTTTGCCCGGCAGGTC
>JADFZP010000398.1 GCA_015232485.1 Alphaproteobacteria bacterium | reverse complement strand
TTGACCAGCGTGCTCTTGCCCGCCCCGTTGGGGCCGATGATGGCGTGCGGCTGGCGTTCGAGGAAGCGCAAGCTCACCGCGTTCACCGCCACCAGCCCACCGAACGCCTTGGTCAGGCCGCGGGTTTCCAGCACCGCCTCGCGTGCCGCGACGGGGGCGGCGGTCATGAGCCGTCCCCTTCGTCCCTGGGCCGGGCGAGGCGCAGCAGCAGCCCGGCGATGCCCTTGGGCAGGGCCAGCACGACGACGATCACGAACACGCCCATGGCGGCCAGCCAGTGCTCGGTCATCGATTCCAGGCCGAAGCGCGCCAGTTCGAACACGAAGGCGCCCAGCGCAGGCCCAAACAGCGTTCCCATGCCGCCCAGGATGACCATCACCAGCGCCTCGCCGGAATGGTGCCAAGACAGCATGCTGGGATTGACGAAGCCGTATTGCATGGCCGCCAGAAAGCCGGCCAGCCCGGCCACCGTGCAGCCGATCACGAAGGCCACCAGCTTGTAGCGGTCGGGGTCGAAGCCCAGGCCGCGCACCCGGTTCTCGTTGACGCCGATCGCCGCCACCACCCGGCCGAACGGCGAGGCCAGCAGCATGCGCAGCCCGAAATAGACGCCCACGAACAGCGCCAGCACCACGTAGTAGAAGGTCATCTTGTCGCCAAGCCGCAACAGCGCGGTGCCGGCGATCTCGAGCGACGGCGTGACCATGATGTACATGCCGTCCGATCCGCCCGCCCCCTTGGAATCGTTGAACAGATAGAATCCCATCTGCCCAAAGGCCAAGGTGACCATGATGAAATAGATGCCCGAGGTGCGGATCGACAACCAGCCGACCAGCGCCGACGCGGCCGCCACGCCGGCCAGCGCGGCGGGCAGCACCAGCCACAGATTGGCCGCCTCGTATTCGGGCGACAGCAGCGCCAATCCATAGCCGCCCAGCCCGAAAAAGGCGGCATGCGCCAAGCTGACCAGCCCGGTCACGCCGACCAGCAGGTCGAGGCTCATCGCCAGCATGGCCAAGATCATGATGCCGGCCAGCTTCTGCATCAAAAAGGCGTGCTTGGCCGGGAACAGCAGCGGCCCATAGGCCGGGAACAGCGCCAGCAGGACCACCAGGGCCAGCAGCAGCAACGCGATCGAGCGGGGAAGGCGGATCATGCGAACAACCCGCGCGGTTTCCAAAGAAGTACCGAAGCCATCACCGCATAGACCATGAAACTGGCGAAATCGGGAAGGAAGACCTTGCCGAAGGTGTCGGCCAAGCCGATCAGCAAGGCGCCCAGGAAGGCGCCCTTGATGCTGCCCACCCCGCCGATCACCACCACCACGAAGCAGGCGATCAGCACCGTGTCGCCCATCCCCGGCCCGACCGACGAGACCGGCGCGGCGATGGCGCCCGATAGCGCGGCCAGCGCGGTGCCCACCGCGAAGACGGCGCCGAACAAGAGCTTCACATTGATGCCCAGGGCCGCCACCATCTCGCGATTGGCGGCGCCGGCCCGCACCCACATGCCGAAGCGGGTGCGCTGGATGACGAGATACATCGCCCCCGCCACCAGCAGGCACACCGCCGAGATGGCCAGCCGATAGACGGGATAGCTGAGATTGTCGGCCAGCGGAATGGACCAGTTCAGCGCGTCGGGAATGGCCACGCCATGCACGTCCGAGCCCCACAGCATGCGCTGCGATTCGTTGAAGATGAGGATCAGGCCGTAGGTCAGCAGCACCTGGTCGAGGTGGTCGCGCTTGTACAGCGCCCGCACCAGACCCGCCTCCAACACATAGCCGATCAAGGCGGCGATCGGCAGGGCCAGCGGCACCGCCAGCCACAGGCTGCCGGTCACTCCGGTCAGCCAATAGGCGAGATAGGCGCCCAGCATGTAGAACGCGCCATGGGCCAGATTGATGATGCCCATGATGCCGAAGATCAGCGTCAGCCCGCTGGCCACCAGGAACAGCAGCAGGCCGTACTGAACGCCGTTCAGCACCTGAATCAGGAAAAACCCGAGATCCATGAACCGCCTCTTCCGGGAGCGAACGGCGCCGCGCGTCGAAGGCGCGGCGCCGCTTTGGCCTTTAGACCGCCTTGCAGCCCTTGGCCGGATCGGCGAGCGCCGCGTGGGCGACGCCCAGCACCACTTCCTTGCCGCCCTTGACCTGACGCAGATAGATGTCCTGGATCGGGTTGTGGGCCTTCGAGAAGGTGAACTTGCCGCGCGGGCTGACGATCTCGGCCTTTTCCATGGCGGCGATCAGGTCGGGACGGGCCGAGGCGTCGCCCTTGACGGCGGCCATGCCCTTCATGATCACCTGGGCGGCGTCGAAGCCCTGCACCGCGTAGACGTCGGCCTCCTTGTTGTAGGCCGCCTTGTAGCCGGCGCGGAACGCCTTGTTGGCCGGCGTGTCGAGCGCGTCGGCGTAATGCAGGGTGGTCAGGATGCCCTCGGCGGCGGCGCCCTGCCCGGCCAGCACGCCGTCGGTCAGGAAGCCCGGCCCCATCAACTGGACCGAGTTCAGCCCGGCCGCCGCGTAATCCTTGACGAACTTCAAGGCGCCGGCGCCGGCGAAGAAGGTGAACACGCCATCCGGCTTGGCGGCGGCGATCTGGGTCAGATAGGCCTGGAATTCGTCATTGGGGAACGGCACCTCGATCTGCTGGATCACCGTGCCGCCCAGCTTGGTGTAGCTTTCGACGAACGAGCCGACCATCTCGGCGCCGGCCGCGTATTTCCAGGTGATGGTGACCACTTTGCGCATGCCGCGGTCGATCGCCACCTTGCCCATCGGCCAGGTCGACTGCCAATTGCTGAACGAGGTGCGGAACACGTTGGGCACGCACATCGCGCCCGTCGCGGCGTTGGCGCCGGCATTGGGGATGACCATGATCGTACCGGACTCGCCCACCACCTTGACCATGCCCATGGCCACGCCGGAATGCACCGTGCCGACCAGGAAGTCGACCTTGTCGCCCGAGACCAGCTTGTTGGCGTTTTCGGGGGCCTTGCCAGGATTGGACTCGTCGTCCAGCGGCACGTATTCGACCTCGCGCCCGCCCAGTTTGCCGCCGCCCTCGGCCATCGCCTGCTTGAAGCCGTTGACGATCGCCTCGCCCAGACCGGCATAGGTGCCCGAATAGGGCAGCATCAGGCCGACCTTCACCTTGGCGGTGTTGCCGATGGCGAAACGGGTCGGCACGAAACCGGCGACCGCGGCGAGAGCGCCGGTCTGCAGCAGACCACGGCGCGAAATCTCGAATTTCATGGATTTTCCCTCCCTTGCATTTCCCGGAAACACCGCCGCCTGAATGGCGGTCGCATTAATAGGCAATGTAGTACCATTTTACGGAAATGGTCAACGGGCCCGCTCCAGCACCACGGCGATTCCCTGCCCCAGGCCAACGCACATCGTAGCCAAGGCCCACCGTCCGCCGCAACGGGCAAGCTGCCTGGAAGCCGTCAGGACCAAGCGCGCGCCCGAGGCGCCCAAAGGATGACCCAGGGCGATCGCCCCGCCATTGGGGTTGAGGCGCGGGTCGTCGAAGGCCAGCCCCAGCCCTAGGGCGCAGCCCAGAACCTGCGCCGCGAAGGCCTCGTTGATCTCGATCACGTCGAGATCGGCAAGCCCGATGCCGGCCCGCGCCAAAGCCTTGATCGAGGCTGGCACCGGCCCCAAACCCAGCAGCCGGGGCGCCACGCCCGCCACCGCCGCCGCGCGGATGCGGGCCAGCGGCTCAGGTGCCG
>JADFZP010000397.1 GCA_015232485.1 Alphaproteobacteria bacterium | reverse complement strand
CATCTGCCGGCGCGGCCGACCCGCTGGCTGGTGTGCGGCGGCGGGCGGCTCAATCCGATGGTGATGGCGGCGCTGGCCGCCGAGCTTCAAGTCCCCGTCGAGCCGGTCGAGGCGGTCGGCTGGGATGGCGACGCGCTCGAGGCCCAGGCCTTCGCCTTCCTGGCGGTGCGCTCGCTGCGCGGCCTGCCCCTGACCTTCCCCGAGACCACCGGCACCGCCCACCCGCGCACCGGCGGAGTGGCCTTTGACCCGGCAAGTCTTGCCGGGCCGGCAATCGCTGCCGGGGGGTGAGGCGGGGTTTCTGGCGGAAAACCGTCCCCAACCGCTGGCATGCTGGTTGCAACACTCCCTGCGGGTTGATCCGCTTCAAGGCGGGAGAGGGACGATGAGCATCTGGGGCGCCTTCACAAACAGTTCGTCGGCCATGATGGCGCAAAGCACCGCCATGGGCTCGATCAGCCAGAACGTGGCCAACGTCAACACGACGGGCTACAAGAAGCAGGACACCGCCTTCCACACGATGCTGTCCGAGAGCACCGCGAAGTTCAACTTCTTCGGGGTCGACGCCTCGCAGGTCACGCGGGTGGATGTCGGCGGCCCGGTCATCTCGACCGGCATGTGGGCCGACCTGTCGGTGAACGGCAAGGGCATGTTCGTCGTCAACAGCGAGATCGACGGTTCGGGCGACACCCTGTTCACGCGTTCGGGCGATTTCCGCGAACAGGCGCTCGACGCCAATGGCGACGGCGCCAGCGAGACCTATCTGGTCGACGACAACGGCTACTTCCTGATGGGCTGGCAGGTCGACCCGGATGGCGGCATCGCCACGCCCGACGACATCACCAGCCTTCAGGCTTTGCGCTTCGAAAAGGCGGCCCAGCTCGAAGGCACGCCCACCACCCGCATCGCGATGACCGGCAACGTGCCGTCCGAGGCGTCGCGGGCCGAGCCGATGCACCTGCCCTGCTACGATACCGCTGGAAATGTGCGGACCCTGACCCTGGAATGGCAGCCGACCGGCGTCCAGAACCAATGGACCGTTACGCCCATGGTCAGCGACGGCACGGTCTCCAACCAGCCCCTGACGGTGATCTTCGGGGCGGATGGCTCGTTCGTTTCGCCGGACGACGCCACGGATGTGGGGATCACCTGGGGCGACGGCACGACCAGCACCATCGCGCTCGATCTTTCGGGCTTGGAGCAACTCTCCGGCGGGATGCAGGTCGATTCGATCGATGGCGACGGCAACGAGGCCGCCTGGATGATGAACGCCCGCTTCGACAGCGGCGGCGTGCTCAGCGCGAACTACGCCAATGGCGAGTCGCTGTCGCTTTATCAGGTGGCGCTGGCCGATTTCACCAATCTGAACGGCCTTGAGGAGATGACGGGCAACGCCTTCGCCAGCACCGCCCAGGCCGGCACGATGTCGCTGTTCTCGGCCACGTCGAGCGGCAAGGCGGCGATCATCGCCGGCACGCTGGAGGCGTCGAACGTCGACCTCGCCGACGAGTTCACCCGGATGATCACCACCCAGAAAGCCTATTCAATGAACGCCACGGTGTTCAAGACCACCGACGAGATGACGCGCGCGGCTGGCGAGTTGAAGTAAAGTAACCGAGCGCGAACCAACACCCTCGTCATTCCCGCGAATGCGGGAATCCATACGGTTTCGACACCTGGTTTGGCCAAAACGCCCATGGATCCCCGCCTTCGCGGGGATGACGGCTTCCTACTTCTTGTCCTTGCGCGCCTGTTCGATAAGGGTCTTCATGGTGCCCTTGTCGATGGCGCCGGGGATCATGCGGTCGCCGACGATGAAGGCCGGGGTGCCCGAGATGTTCAGCGCCTGGGCCAGATCGACGTTGCGTTCGATCTGCTTGGCGACGTCGGCGCTTTCCATGTCCTTCTTCATCTTCTCGATGTCGAGGCCGGCTTCGGTGGCGGCCTTCAGGATGGCGTCGGGGTTGAAGGGGCCGCGGATCTTCATCAGGGCGCGGTGCATTTCGGCGTATTTGCCCTGGACGCGGGCGGCCAGGGCGGCGCGGGCGCCGACCACCGATTCGGGGCCGAGGATCGGCAGTTCCTTCATGATCAACCGAATCTTGCCGTCGGCCTTGACGGTGTCCATCAGCATGTCGACGACGGTCTTGCAGTATCCGCAGCGATAATCGAAGAACTCGACGATGGTGACGTCGCCCTGGGGGTTGCCGAGAACCGGAGTCGCGGCGTCGTCGAAAATATCGGCTTTGCGGGTCTCCAGCGCCTTTTTGGCTTCGGCTTCCAGCTCAAGCAATTGCTTTTCGCGCAGCGCCTCGATGGCGTCGGCGATGATCTCGGGGTGCTGCATGAGATAGTCGCGCATGACTTTCTCGATGGCCGTCACCTGCTTGGGGTCGAAAACCGGCGGGTCCTCGGCGCGGGCCGGGGCGGCGGCGCCGATCAGCGCCACCAGCGACAGGGAAGCGATCAAAGTCCTCGACATGCTGTTCCATCTCCGAAGGTCGGGGCGCCACATTAGCAGCGTGACATCCGTTTTGCCCATTGTTTCAGTCGCGCTTGCGCTCTTCCTTCAACCGTTCCGCCTCGTTGCGGACGTCTTGCACGCGCAGCCAGGCGGGCGAGCCGACCGGCAGGCTGCGTTCGGCGCGCCCGGCGTGGAAGATCGCCTCGGGCAGGCGGCGGGTCAGCAGGTTGTAATTGGCCAGCGCGTAGGACGCCATGTTCTCCTTGCCGGCCCGGCCATAGGCGACCGCCAGCAGGCGCCAGGCGAAGGAGTTCTCGGGCTCGTGCGCCACGGCGAATTCCAGGTTCTCCTGGGCCTTGGGCAGCAGGGCGGGATCGTTGGACTCGGTCTCGACCTGTCCTAAGCTGATGCGCAGCAGCGGCTGTTCGGGCAGCAGGCGCACCGCCTCGCGATAGGCGGCCAGCGCCTCCTTCATGCGGCCGTTCTCGAACAGCATTTGGCCTTTGAGCTCGCGGAAATAGGGGTCCTTGGGGCGCTCGGCGATCAGCGCGTCGATGGCGACCAGCGCCTTTTCCATGTCCGGCTTGCGATAAAGCGCGACGGCGCGGGCATAGCGCGCCTCCAGCGACGTGTCGTCTTCGCGGTAGCGCTGGAAGGTCTGCGCCGAGGGTTCCAGAAAGGCGTACAGCTTGGCCCGCATCCGCCGGTGCAGTTCGACGAAGGCGGGCGGCAGCGGCGCCTCGGCCAGCTTCGAGCCCTCCAGATGGTGGCGCAGGAAGTCCGACCGGTCGCGGGTCATCGGATGGGTGCGGACGTAAGGGTCCTGGCGGCTGGTCAGCAGCGCCTCTTGGTCGCCCAGGATGTCCATGAATTCCAAAAGGCCCTTCGCCGAGACGCCGGCCGCGTCGAGGAAGCGCACCGCCGCCTGATCGGCCGCCGATTCCTGCGCCCGGCTGTAGCTCAACAGGCCGCGTCCCGCCATGTGCTGGCCGCCCATCATCACGGCCGCCGCCACGTCGCCGCGCCCGCTGGCCACCCCCGCCGCGGCGCCCAGCACCATGGCGAGGATCGATTCGGCGGTGGCGTTGCGCAGGGCCTCTTCCAGCCGCGCCAGATGCCCGCCGGCGATGTGGCCGGCCTCGTGCGCGATCACCCCGATCACCTGGCCGGGATGGTCGGAGCGGACCAGCAGCCCGGTGTTGATGAACAGGTTCATGCCCCCGGCGACGAAGGCGTTGAGGTCGGTGTCGTTGACCAAAATCACCCGCACGCTTTCGGGATCGAGTCCG
>JADFZP010000396.1 GCA_015232485.1 Alphaproteobacteria bacterium | reverse complement strand
TCCGTGGGGGAAACGTGGGATGCCCGTGTCAAGCACGGGCATGACGGCGAAGGGTCGGGTTCAACGCCTCGGCGGCGGCGGGCTTGACGCCCGCCGCCTCGTACTCAATGCAGGCTGCCGCCCAGGCCACCGCGGGCGGTGCGGTCTTCGTCCTCGCGCCCCACCTCGGCGGCCTTTTCGCGGATGGTCTCGGCCGTCTCCTCGGCCACCCGGCGGGCCCGCTGGGCCGCCTCGACTCCCGTTTCACGGGCTCCCTGGAGCACCCGTTGCCCGGTGCTTCCCAGGACCTCGGTTTCGCGGCGCGTGCGGGGCAGAGCCGAACCCACCAGAACGCCGACCCCCAGCGCCGCCAGCCCGGTGAGCAACGGGTATTCGCGGAAGGTCCGGTACGAGCGCTCGGCCGCGACTTGCGCCTGGTCGCGCACCGACCGGCTCATTTCCTCGACCCGATGACGGGCCGAAGACGCCATCTCCTGCGCCCGGCGTTGCGCGTCGCGGGTCATGCGGCTGGTGCGCTCGCGCAGTTCGTCGGCGGTCTTCCGGCCGCCCTCGTAGCCTCCGCGATAGCCGCTCCCCGACGTGCCGTATCCCGCATAGCCTTCCTCGGACTCCTCGGCCGACATGCCGGCGCCGTAGGCGTAGGGGGTTTCATAATCCTCGACATCGCCGGGACGCGCGGCGCCGCCCATCGTCTGCTGACGGCGGCTGAAAATCGTATAAGCCATCCAGCCGAGGCCCGCCCCGACGAGGGCGAGCGGTAGGGCGTTGTCGCGCATCATCTCCGCGGTGCGTTCGGCGCCGTCTCGGATTGCCACCGAGCTTCGCCGCATCATGCCTCGGGTCGTTCGTTCGCTTTCCATGGTTTCTCCTCGTGATGGTTTGGCGGCGAATCGTTCAGCCCGCGGCGCCGCCCGGGCCGCCCGGGGCGATCGGGCCGGTGGCGCCGCCCGGAGTCCCATAGACGGGAGACGGTTGGGCCATGGTCTCCGACTCCATGCTGGACCGCCTCATGGTCGACCTCTCGGGTTCGGCCGCGCTGGCGCCGCTGGCGTTGCGCAGCAGCCGCGCCAGCATGAACCCGGCCGCCGCCGCCCCACCGATGAACAGCGCCGGCTGACGCCGGGCCAGATCCTCGGCATCGCTCATCAACCGGTCGAAACTGCGCTCCTCGAGAACGCGCGACAGGCGCTCGACCTGTTCGGCGGCAAGGTCGGTGTAGCGCGCCGGAACCTCTTGGTTCCCTTCGTCCAGTCGCCGCGCCGCGTCGTGCAGAGCCGCCGCGACTCCGCCCAACTGGGCGGCCGCCCGGCCCTTCTGGCTTTCCATGGCTTCGCGCACATAGCTGCGGACTTCCGACATCGCCCGCTCGCCGCCGGCGCGAAACACGTCGCTGGCGGCGTCGACCACCGCGGTGGTCATCTCGCCACCGCCGCGTCCGACGTCCTCCCCTGCCCTCGGTTCGACCATCGATTCCTCCTCGTGAAGGTTCCCGTGATCGACCAACACGCGGCCCGGCGCATTGTTCCACCGGGCCGCCGCACCGGAAGGGGTGACCAGGTCATCTTTCGGTGCGATGTTCGGTACCCACCCGCGCCGTCGCCGGCACCGACGCCCAGCCGAAATAGGCGGCGACCGCGCCCGAGATCAGATGCAGCCACACGTCGTGACCGTAAAGCGGAGTCAGCCCAAACAGGGTGGCAAAGCCCGGAATGAAGCCGAATACGCCGAGAACCAGGAAAATGACCGCGAAGCCGCGCGAAAAGGCCCGCGCGTTGGTGAAGGTTCGCCAAGCGGCGATGCCCCAGATTCCCGCGGCGATGTGAACCAAATTGTGAACCAGATTCACTGGGAAAAGTCCAAACAGCCGGCCATAGCCCGCCTCGACCGCGAGCGGCGGCCCGACAGGCGGCGCCAGCAGCGCCGGGATGAAACCCAAGACGCCGATCAGCAGATAGACGATCCCGATGATCAGGGCGAAGTAGCGGGTCCGCATTCAATCCTCCGTCGCGTTGCACCGGCCCTGGAAGGTGGCCAATCCGCCCGCCTGGGCAACCTGGATAATCCCGTTTCAGCCCGCGCCTCTCGCCCGAGGCACCGGCCGAGCCCGGATTCGTGAGTGGTCATTTCGACGACTTTGGAACCTCGGCCTTCTGGCCCGCGGCGGCGGCGCCGCCCTCCTTTTCGAGATAGGCGATGACGTCGCGGCGCTCGTCCTCCTTCTTCAGGCCGGCGAAGATCATCTTGTTGCCGGGGATGAACGCCTTGGGGTCTTCGAGGTACTTCGACAGAGTCTCGGGCGACCAGGTCACGTCGGACTTCTTCATCGCATCCGAGTAGTTGAAGCCTTGGGCGGCGCCCGCTTTGCGCCCCATCACGCCATGCAGGCTGGGCCCCACGCGGTGCTTGCCCGCCTCGACCGTGTGGCAGGCCTTGCAGCGGTTGAAAACCTTCGCGCCCTCGTCGGCGCTTCCGGCGGCGGCCGCTTGTTCCTGGGCGCCCGCGCCGCCCGCCCCGCTCACCACGAGGAGAGCGGCGGCAAGCAATCCTTGTATCTTCATCGCGTCCTCCGACTGTCTGCATCGGTCGAGAGTCGAGAACACGCGGACGTCGGAAGCGTTCCTGTGGCATGCGGAGATGGATCGCGCTATTGGCCGTCGTCGTCCTCGTGGGCGGCATGTCCGCCGCCGAGGCGGCCGGCGATCCCGACGTTTTTGCCTTGCAGCGGGCGCTCGCCTGGCGGGGCTTTGATCCCGGCCCGCCGGATGGGCTGGCGGGGCGGCGCACGCGCGAAGCCATCCGCGCCTGGCAAAGGGACCAGGGGCTTGCCCCGACCGGCCGGCTGAGCGGACGGGAAACGGCCGAACTGACCGGACGGCCGTTCATCCGCGCCGACGTTCGGCGGCTGTTCCCGTCCGAGATCGAACTGGCGAAGGCGGGCCGCCTGGAGGGCACGGTACGCGACATCCAGAGTCGGCTCGCGGCGCTTGGCTATTACGCCGGGCCGCGCGATGGGCGGATCACGGCCGCCACCCGTCAGGCCGCCCGCCGCTGGCGCTCGGACCACAGACTGGCCGTTCACGGCGCATTGGACCAACCCCTCTTGCGCCGATTGCCGCCCGCTCCGGCCGAACTGGCGCGCGGCGAGTGAGGGCGGGCTACCCCGGTCGGGCGCTCTTTGGTCGAATCGGGATGCCGGAGGCGGTCCGCATGCCCATGTTGTTTGAACATGTCGCGTTTGGCCACCCCGACCGAGATGCCCCGGCGGCAACGAATCGCCGTCGAGGGAAGGAACTGCTGGCGGCGCGCCCGCGCCGGGCGGGTCTCCTTTCTTGTGGACGGCTCGTCCTATTTCGCGGCGCTGCAGGCGGTGCTGTGCGAGGCGCGGCATTCCATCCTGATGCTGGGCTGGGAGATCGACAGCCGGGTGCGGCTCGATCCCGAGGCGCCGTCCGATGGTCCCCCGAACGCGCTTGGCGCCCTGCTCGACGACCTGGTGCGCAGGCGGCCCGGCCTCGAGGCCCGCATCCTGATCTGGGACTCGACGTTCCTGTTCGCCCTCAATCGCGAATTGCTGACCGGGGTGAAGCTGGACTGGCTGACCAATCCGCGGCTGATCTTCCGCCAGGACGCCACTCATCCGATCGGCGCCTCGCATCACCAGAAGATGGTGGTGGTCGACGAGCGACTGGCCTTCATCGGGGGCATCGACCTGACGCAGGGCCGCTGGGACACGCCCGCGCATCTCCACGGCGATCC
>JADFZP010000395.1 GCA_015232485.1 Alphaproteobacteria bacterium | reverse complement strand
ACCTACTTCATCGGTCCGCGTCGCACCAGATCGGCGAATTCCTCGGCGGGCAGCGGGCGGCTGAAATAGAAGCCCTGCACCAGGGCGCAGCCGTGGTCGCGCAGGAACTGGACGTGCTCGATGATTTCGGCGCCCTCGGCGACGATGTCGAGTTCCAGGCCCTTCGACAGGCCGATGATGGCGCGGGCGATCTCGGCGGTCTTGGGGTTGCTTTCGACGTCCTTCACGAAGGCGCGGTCGATCTTCAGGGTGGTGATCGGGAACATGCCCAGATAGCTGAGCGACGAATAGCCGGTGCCGAAATCGTCGATCGACAGGCCGCAGCCCAGGTCGCGCAGCGCCTGCATCTTGGCCACCGTGCGGTCGATGTCGTCCATCAACATCGACTCGGTGATTTCCAGTTCGAGCTGCGCGGGCGGCAGGCGGGTCTTGGCCAGCACGCGCGACACCTCGTCGACCAGTCCGGCCGAGCGGAACTGCCGCGCCGAGACGTTGACCGACAGCTTCATGCGCGGCAGGCCCTCGGCGACCCAGGCGGCGTTCTGGCGGCAGGCCTCGGCCAGCACGAAGCTGCCGATCTCGATGATCAGGCCGGTTTCCTCGGCCACCGGGATGAAGTCGCCGGGCGAGATCAGGCCGTGCTCGGGGTCCAGCCAGCGGACCAGCGCCTCCATGCCGACGATCACGCCCGACTGGGCGTCGACCTTGGGCTGGTAGAAGACCCTGAACTCGCTGTGGGTCAGGGCGCGGCGCATCCGGCTTTCCAGTTCCAGCCGGGCGCGGGCGCGGGTGTTCATGTCGTTCGACGAGAACTGGTATTGGCCGCGGCCGTTGCCCTTGGCGAAGCGCAAGGCGCTTTCCGCCTTCTTGACCACGTCGGGATGGGTGTCGGCGTCGGTCGGCCACAGGCCGATGCCGGCGCTGGCGCTGACCGTCAACTCGCGCGAGCCGACCACGAAGGGTTTGCCCATCGCGTGGAAGATCTTTTCCGCGACCAGCACGCCGTCGTCGATGGCGCTGATCGACAGCACCATGCCGAAATGGTCGCCGTCCATCCGGGTCACGGTGTCGCTTTGCCGCACGCAGCGGCGCAGGCGCTCGGCCAACTCGACCAGCACGCTGTCGCCGGCCGCGGTGCCCAGGCCCTCGTTGACCATCGCCAGTCGGTCGACGCCCAGAACCATCACCGCCACCGATTTCTTCAGGCGGCCGGCGTTGAGGATGGCCTGCTGCACCCGGTCGTGAAAGATGGTCACGTCGGGCAGCCCGGTCAGCAAGTCGACTCCGGCGGCGGTTTCGCGCTCGAGCCGGGCGATCACGGCGACCTGATCGCCGTCGACGGCGATCCAGGATTTGCGCAAGGTGACCCGCGCCTCGCGGCCGGCGGCGGCCGGCAGCACGCCTTGCCACAGCGCGCCGTCCTGCGCCAGGGCGACGCACAAGGCCGGCATGGCGCAGCCCAGCATGTCGCTGGGCTCGTGGCCGAGCAGGGCGGCGGCGGCGGCGCTGACATGGGTCACGCCACCATCGGTCCCGCCAATCACCACGGCCTCGGCGGTCTGCCCCAACAGGCCGCTGACCAGATTCTGGCTCAGGCCCTCTTCCATTCGCGCCCCATACCTTCGTTCGTTCCCATGCTTAATCCCGACGCGCCTTCCGGGCAAGCGTCGCGCGCGTTGGGGCTTTGCCGACGCCCTGGCCGGGCGCATGATGTTCGCCAGGGGAGACCATCCGGTTTGGAGGGGGCAAGGCATGTTTCGTACGGCCGAGTTGGGGCAGAAAGTCTCGAAAGAGGATTTCGACGCCGTCGCGCAGACCCTGCGCACCGAGATGCTGGAGGTGCAGCAATCCCTGCGCGGCGCCGATTCCCCGGTGATCGTGGTGTTCGCGGGCGTCGACGGGGCCGGCAAGAGCGAATCGGTCAACCTGATCAACGAATGGATGGACCCGCGCTGGATCATCACCCGCGCCTATGACACGCCGACCGACGAGGAGCGCGAGCGCCCCGATTACTGGCGCTATTGGCGCGACCTGCCGCCCAAGGGGATGATCGGCCTGTTCCTGTCGTGCTGGTATTCGCGGCCGATCCTCGACCATGTCGAGGGCGCCACCACGCCGGCCGAGTTCGACGAGCATCTCGACCGCGTGCGCGCCTTCGAGAAGATGCTGGCCGACGACGGCGCGCTGATCGTCAAGTTCTGGATGCATCTGGGCAAGGACGCCCAGAAGAAGCGCCTGAAGGCGCTGGAGAAGGACCCGCTGGAACATTGGCGGGTCGGCAAGGCCGATTGGCGCAACTGGCGCCGCTATGACCAGTTCGTCGGCGCCGCCGAGCGCACCATCATGCGCACCGGAACAGGCCACGCGCCGTGGGTGATCGTCGAGGGCGTCGACCCCCGCTTCCGCAGCCTGAAGGTGCTGACCACCCTGCGCGACGCGATCAGCCAGCACCTCGTCGTGCGGACCGCCCAGCGCAAGGTCAGCCAGGAACTGCGCGCCGCCGCCGACCGGCGCCGCGACGACGAGTTGAAGGCGGTCCACGAGACCCGCGCCGCCCTGGAGAAGGCGGCCCAGGCCGAGCCGAAGGGCAAGGGCGGGCGCGCCCGCGTCGCGGTGGCCGAGAACGGCACGCCGCGCCAGTTGACGGTGCTCGACGCGCTCGACCTGACGGTCACGGCGCCCGAGGACTATCGGCGCGAGATGATGGAGGGGCGGGCCGAGTTGAACGCCCTTTACCGCAAGGCGCGGCAACGCGGCGTGTCGACGCTGCTGGTCTTCGAGGGCTGGGACGCCGCCGGCAAGGGGGGCGCGATCCGCCGCCTGTCGTCGGCGCTGGACGCCCGCGATTGCCGCGTCATCCCGGTGGCCGCCCCCACCGACGAGGAGCGCGCCCAGCATTACCTGTGGCGCTTCTGGCGCCATCTGCCGCGCGCCGGCCGCTTCACCGTGTTCGATCGCAGTTGGTACGGCCGCGTGCTGGTCGAGCGGGTCGAGGGCTTCGCCGCCGAGCCCGAATGGCGCCGCGCCTATGGCGAGATCAACGAGTTCGAGGAGCAGTTGGCCCGCTACGGCATGGTGGTGGTCAAGTTCTGGATCCACATCTCGAAGGACGAGCAGTACCGCCGCTTCAAGGGCCGCGAGGAAACCGCCTACAAGCGCTGGAAGTTGACCGACGAGGATTGGCGCAACCGCTCGAAATGGGACCAGTACGAAATGGCCGTCAACGAGATGGTCGAGCGGTGCAGCACCTCGAACGCGCCGTGGACCCTGGTCGAGGGCAACGACAAGAACTTCGCCCGCCTCAAGGTGCTGCGCACCGTTTGCGAGCGGCTGAGGCGGCGGCTGAAGTGATGCCGGGCGGTCAGCCCTGGGTCTGGTCGCGCGTGATGCGGTCCAGCACGGAAAAGACGCTCTCGCCGGAATAATAGTGCTTTTGCAGCGAGCGGCGCTCAAGCCCCAGATCCTTGGCGCTGACGCCATGCATGCGCTTGATCTGCGTCTCCAGATCTCCGTACCAGATCATGAAGCCATTGTCTTCGAATGGATAGGACACGCGACACCCTCGTACGGCAAGAGATAAGCGCCGTCAGGGTAACACGGAAATCGTTTCCGAAAAGTATTTATTGGGAGATTGGCAAGTAGGAGAAGTGGCCGACCACCCTTTCATTGGGGCATCGGCCGCCCCATCGGGTGGGCCGAGTGTTGCCACACTCGGCGAGTGTCGAGGGGAAATGCCCCTCGACACGCATCTTCGGTGTT
>JADFZP010000394.1 GCA_015232485.1 Alphaproteobacteria bacterium | reverse complement strand
CGGCCATGACGAGTGCCCCCTTCCCCGTCATGCCCGTGCTTGACACGGGCATCCCACGTGGACAGCGCGTCGGCGGCTGGTGACGGCGCGAAGGCCCTACTTGACCCACCGCGCCATGAACTGGCCGATCAGCGGATCGAGTTGGGCGTTGAGGTCCATCATCGCGCCTTCCACCATCTCGTAGAGGATGCGGTCGCGGTCGTTCAGCGTGGTGCCTTCGGGGATCGAGCGGTTGCGGGCGGCCTGGGCGACCGCTTCGGCGACCGGCATCTGGCGTTGGTCGATGACCTGCACCGCCACGTCGAGAACCACGTCGAAGCGGGCGGCCTGATCCTTGGTGAAGGCGCCCTTGACGCCCTGGGTGACCTGAAGCGGCGTCTCGGTCAGGCGGGCGTCGCGCACCACGACGCGCACCGCGCCGTCCAACCCGACCGGCTGCAGGCGGGCCGCCGCCCAGCGGCGCACCGCCTCTTCCGGCGAGACCGGGGCGAGGTGCTCGATATGCGGCTCGCGCATCGGCGATTTGAAGTCGGACTGGATCATCACTTGGCCGACATCCAGCCGCCAGACCGGCAGATGCTGGAAGGTCATCTGCGGCAGCTTCTGGGTGGGCGAGGGCGTTTGGCAGCCGGCGAGCGAAAACGCGACGGCGAGACCGATGAACAGGCGGCGGAGCGGCATGACCGTCAATCCTTATCCAAAGCGTTGTACAGGCGATCCAAGGCGGCGTCGTCGAAGCCGTATTCGGCGCGGCAGAACTCGCAGGTGACCACCACCCGGCCGTCGGCCGCGCGCATCCCGCCGATCTCGTCGCGCGGGAACGAGCGCAGGGTCGCGGCGACCCGCTCGGGCGAGCAGCGGCAATTCGCCCGGATCGGGCGCTCGGTGAACACCTCCAACCCCTCGGCATGGTAAAGCCGGAAGGCTAGGCGGGCCGGCGCCAGATTGGGATCGAGCAGTTCGGCGTCGGTCAGGCTGTCGAGCAGGATGACGGCGCGGCGCCAGCCGTCGTCGGCTTCCTCGCCGGTCAGGATGGGGCTGGTGGGGCCAAGCGGCATGCGCTGCGCCATGGCCACGGCGGCTTGCCAGCCATGGTCGCCCGAGGGTGGACGGGCCGCCACCCGAAACGCCGTCTCAAGCTGTTCCGAGCGGGTGAAGTAGTCGCGCACGCAGGCGGCCAGGCTGTCGCCCTCCAGCGCCACGATGCCCTGATAGCGCTCGGTGTCCGGCCCCTGGTCGACGGTGAAGGCGAGTTGGCCCTTGCCCAGCAACGAGACCCCCGCCAACCCCTCGGACAGGCGCGCGGCGTCCCAGCGGGCGTAGCCGCGCAGATCGCCCCCGCTGGTCACGTCGGCGACCACCAGCGAGACCGGCCCGTCGCCCTGCATTTGCAGCGCGAACACGCCGTCGAATTTCAGCATGCCGGCCAGCGCGCAGGCCAAGGCCAGCGTCTCGGCCAGCAGCGACGCCACCGGCTGGGGATAGCCGTGCGCCGACAGGATCGAATCGAGCGCCGGTCCCAGCCGCGTCAGGCGGCCGCGCACCGCGCCCGCTTCGATCTGGAACGAGAGAAGGACGTCCTCGGACAAGCTCACGTCAAACACCAGACCAGGATCGCCTGCTGGACGTGCAGGCGGTTCTCGGCCTCGTCCCACACCACCGAGCAGTCGCCGTCGAGCACGCCGTCGGTCACCTCTTCGCCACGATGGGCGGGCAGGCAATGCATGAACAGCGCGTCAGGCCGCGCCAGCGCCATCAGCCGCTCGTTGACCTGATAAGGCGCCAGCAGGTCGTGGCGCGCCCCCGTCTGATCGCCCATCGACACCCAGGTGTCGGTGAGCACCAGATCGGCGCCCGCCACCGCCTCGGCCGGATCGACGCCCAGCACGACGCGGGCGCCGCGCTGGCGCGCCCAGGCCACCATGCGGTCGTCCGGCATCAGGGCGGGCGGGCAGGCCAGCCGGATCTCGCATCCGAAATGGGCGGCCGCCTGAATCCAACTGGCGGCGACGTTGTTGCCGTCGCCGCTCCACGCCACCACCTTGCCGGCCAACGGCCCGCGACGTTCCTCGAAGGTCATCACGTCGGCCAGCACCTGGCAGGGATGGGTGTCGTCGGTCAGGCCGTTGATCACCGGAACGCTGGCGTGGCGGGCCAGTTCCTCGAGCTTTTCCGCGTCGTCGGTGCGGATCATCATGGCGTCGACATAGCGCGACAGCACGCGGGCGGTGTCGGCCACCGTCTCGCCCCGGCCAAGCTGGGTGTCGTGGCTGGTCAGCACGACGACGTCGCCGCCCAGCCGGCGCATGCCGACCTGGAACGACACGCGGGTGCGCGTCGACGGCTTCTCGAAGATCATCGCCAGGGTGCGCCCGGCCAGCGGTTGGCCGGCGGCGGCGCGCCCGGCCGCCTTGCGGCGATGGGCGTCGTCGAGCAGATGGCGCAGGGTGGCCGTCTCGACGCGGTCGAGATCGAGGAAGTGGCGGATCACGGCGCGATCTCCCGACAGGTGCGGGTCAGGATGTCGAGCGCCGCGTCGATTTCCGCCAAGCCGATCACCAGCGGCGGCAGCAGCCGCACCACGTTGTCGCCGGCCGGCACGGTCAGCAGGCCGTTGGCCATCAGGCGGGCGACCAGATCGCCGTTGGGTATGCGGCATTTCAGGCCCAGCATCAGGCCCAGGCCGCGCACTTCTTCGATCACCGCCGGATGAGCGGCGGCGAGTTGGTCCAGCCGGCCGCGCAGCAGGGCGGCGACCCGGCACACCTCGTCCAGGAATCCGGGCGCCAGCACCACGTCGAGCACCGCGTCGGCGGCGGCCATCGCCAGGGGGTTGCCTCCGAAGGTGCTGCCATGGGTGCCGGCCGTCATGCAGCGCGCGGCGCGTTCGGTGGCGAGGCAGGCGCCGACCGGGAAGCCGCCGCCCAGACCCTTGGCGACCGCCATCACGTCGGGGGCGATGTCGGCCCATTGGTGGGCGAACAGCCTTCCGGTGCGGCCCATGCCGGTCTGCACCTCGTCGAGCACCAGCAACAGGCCGTGCTCGTCGGCCGCGGCGCGCGCGGCGCGCAGGTAGTCGACTCCGGCGTCGCGAATTCCCCCCTCGCCCTGCACCGGCTCGACGACGATGGCGGCGGTTTGCGGGCCGATCGCGGCGCGCAACTCGTTGGTGTTGCCGAAGGCGACGCGGTCGAAGCCGTCGACGATCGGGTCGAAGCCGGCCAGATGCTTCTCCTGCCCGCCGGCCGCGATGGTCGCCAGGGTGCGGCCATGGAAGGCGCCGCCCGCCACCACGCAACGATAGCGCTCGGGCCGGCCTTCCCCGTCGTGGTACTTGCGCACCAGCTTCAGGCAAGCCTCCATCGCCTCGGCGCCGGAGTTGCAGAAGAACACGGTGTCGGCGAAGCACGCCTCGACCAGCCGCCCGGCCACCCGCTCCTGCCCCGGCACGCGGTACAGGTTCGAGCAATGCCACAGCTTGGCGATCTGCGCCTCGAGCGCCGCCACCAGATGCGGATGCGAATGCCCCAGCGCGGTGACCGCCACGCCCGAGCCGAAATCGAGGAAACGTCGACCATCGGTCGCGGTCAGCCAGGAGCCTTCGCCCCTCTCGAAAGCGACGTCGGCACGCGCATAGGTCGGCATCACGGCGGGAATCATCGCACACGCTCTCCCCGGCCGCGGGCGCGAAAACACCCGCGACGTTACGGAAAGCGGCAGAATATCCGCTCGGAATCGGAAAAAGTCAACCGGAGGGGTTC
>JADFZP010000393.1:509-3785 GCA_015232485.1 Alphaproteobacteria bacterium | reverse complement strand
GGGCGCGCCAGCACGGCGGTTGACCGTCCCTCGCGTTTGGCGCCATTATCCCGGATTGGCGAGGCTCGGCCAGAACGGGCGGGGTGGCCACACACTTTCGGGGAACGCGGTGCAGGACGCGCAGACCGCCCGTTGGATCGGAGAACTGGCCGCGCGGGCGAGCGGCAATCTCGCCAATCAGGTTCAGTGGCGCCGGCTGATCGAGGCCGACCCCGAGGCGTGGGACGCCATCCGGCCTGGCGGCAAGCGGGTGCTGATCGCCACCGTGACCGGCGGCCATGCGGCGATCCGGGCGGTCGAAGGCACCCTGGCGGCGGCGCTGACCTTGCGCGGCGCCGAGGTTCACGCGCTGCTCTGCGACGAGGTGCTGCCGGCCTGCCTGGAATGCCAGCAGAACGCCTTTCCCGAGGCGGTGACCTTCGCCACCATGGGGCCGCAAAACAATCTGTGCGTCGCCTGCTATAGTCCGGCGCTCAGGGCCTATACCGATCTGGACGTGACGGTTCACACGCTGGGCCGGCTGCTGTCGTCCGAGGCGCGCGAGGCCGCCACCGCCGAGATGCGCGCCGTGCCGCTGGACCGGGTGCCCGATTTCCGCCGCCGCGACGTGGGCGTCGGCGAGCACGCCATGGCCGGCGCGCTGCGCTTCTTCGCGCGCGGCACCCTGCTTGACGATCCCGTCCACAAGGCGGTGCTGCGCCGCTTCCTGCTGGCCGCCCTGCTGACCCAGGACGCCATGGACCGGCTGCTCGACCAGATCGACTTCGACGTGGTGGTGTTCAACCACGGCATCTATGTGCCGCACGGCATCGTCGGCGACTGCGTGCGCCGCCGCGGCGTCCGGGTGGTCAACTGGGCGGTGGCCTACCGCAAGCAAAGCTTCATCTTCAGCCACGGCGACACCTATCACCACACGCTGATCTCCGAGCCGGTCGAGACCTGGACCGACATGCGCTGGAGCGAGGCGCACGAGAAGGCGATCGTCGATTATCTGAAAAGCCGCTGGACCGGTAGCGGCGACTGGGTGTGGTTCTTCGAAAAGCCGATCCACGATCTGGGCGCCATCACCGCCTCGCTGGGGCTCGACCTCGACCGGCCGACCATCGGCCTTTTGACCAACGTGTTCTGGGACGCCCAGCTCCACTATCCGCGCAACGTCTTCGACGACATGCTGCAATGGATCTTGGAGACCATCGCCTGGTTCGCCGAGCGGCCCGACCTCCAGCTTCTGATCCGCGTCCACCCGGCCGAAATCCGCGGCACCCTGCCGTCGCGCCAGCCGATCGTCGAGGAGATCGCCAAGGTCTGGCCGCGACTGCCCGCCAACGTCGTGGTGGTGCCGCCCGAGGCCGACGTCAGCACCTATCCCTTGATGCTGGCCTGCGACGCCGCGCTGATCTACGGCACCAAGATGGGCACCGAGCTGACCTCGATGGGCATTCCGGTGATCGTCGCGGGCGAGGCGTGGATTCGCGGCAAGGGCGTCACCCACGACGCCCAGGACCGCGCCCATTATTTCGAGCTGCTGGGCCGACTGCCCTTCGGCGGGCGCCTGAACGCCGAGACGGTGGCGCGGGCCCGCCGCTACGCCTACCATTTCTTCTTCCGCCGCATGATTCCATGGAAATTCATGGAGGATCGCAGCGGCCGCTGGCCGCCTTTCATGCCCAAGCTCGACACCATCGCCGATCTGGCGTCGGGGCGCGACGCCGGGCTGGATCTGGTGTGCGACGGCATTCTCGACGGGACGCCCTTCGTCCACCCCGCCGAGGAATTGATGCGGGACGAGCAAGGGGGCTGCCCATGACTCGCAGATTGGTGATCGATGGCGTCGAGATCGGCGACGAGGCCCCGTGCTACGTCATCGCCGAGATCGGACACAACCATCAGGGCGACCTCGCCCAGTGCAAGCGCATGTTCGAGGTGGCCAAGCAGGCCGGCGCCAACGCCGTGAAGCTGCAAAAGCGCGACAATCGGACGCTGTTCACCGCCGCGCTGTACGACTCGGCCTATGAGAACCGCAACAGCTATGGCCCGACCTACGGCGCCCATCGCGAGGCGCTGGAGTTTGGCCGCGACGACTATCTGGAACTGGCGCGCCACGCCGCCGAGACCGGCATCACCCTGTTCGCCACGGCCTTCGACATTCCCAGTGCCGACTTCCTGGCCGATCTGGACATGCCGGCCTTCAAGATCGCCTCGGGCGACATCGACAACATTCCCTTGCTGCGCCATGTCGCCAAGCTGGGCAAGCCGATGATCGTCTCGACCGGCGGGGCCGAGATGGACGCGGTGCGCCGCGCCCACGACCTGATCATGCCGATCAACCGGCAGCTTTGCCTGATGCAATGCACCTCGGGCTATCCGCCGGCCTTCGAGGAGTTGAACCTGCGGGTCATCGAGACCTTCCGCCACGACTTCCCCGACGCGGTGGTCGGCCTGTCCTCGCATGACAGCGGCATCGCCATGGCGCTGGTCGGCTACGTGCTGGGAGCGCGGGTGGTCGAGAAGCACTTCACCCTGAACCGCGCCGCCAAGGGCACCGACAACGCCTTTTCGCTCGAACGCCCCGGTCTCGAGAAGCTGGTGCGCGATCTGGGCCGCGCCCGCCTCGCCCTGGGCGACGGCATCAAGCGCCGCCTGCCGTCCGAGGCCGGGCCGCTCAAGAAGATGGGCAAGAAGCTGGTCGCCTCGCGCCCGCTGCCCGAGGGCCACGTCATCACCGCCGAGGACATCTCGGTGCGCTCGCCCAATGACGGCCTGTCGCCGCGCTTCTTCGACGAGTTGATCGGCCGGCGTCTGGTGCGCGCCATCGCGGTCGACGAAAACATCACCTTCGCCGATCTGGGCGTCACGGTCCTGGAGCCGGCATGACCAATCCGTTCTCGCTCGACGGCCGGATTTGCGTGGTCACCGGCGGCAGCGGCCGGCTGGGCGCCAATTTCGCCGCGGCGCTCGGGCGCGCCGGAGCCAAGGTGGCGGTGCTCGATCTGGCGGCCGAGGAGCACCGTTCGGCCGACCACATCAGCCTGGCCGCCGACGTCACCTCGCGCGCCGATCTGCTGGCGGCGCTGGCGGTGATCCGCGCCCATTTCGGCGCGGTCCCCGACGCCCTGGTCCACGCCGCCGCGCTGGACAGCCCGCCCGACGCGCCGGCCGCCGAGAACGGCCCGTTCGAGACCTATCCCGAGGACTCCTGGGACCGGGTGATGACCGTCAACGCCAAGGGCAGCTTTCTCGCCGCCCAGGTGTTCGGCGGGGCGATGGCCGAGGCGG
>JADFZP010000393.1:0-307 GCA_015232485.1 Alphaproteobacteria bacterium | reverse complement strand
AATCAAGACCCGCGATTCCTGTCCGGCTATCAGGCGCGGGTGCCGCTCGGCCGCATGGCCCGGCCCGACGAGTATGACGGCGCCGTGGTGTTCCTGTGCTCGGACGCCGCGTCCTACATGACCGGCGCCGATCTGGTGATGGACGGCGGCTGGACGGCGTGGTGATGGACTTCGTCCCCAACCGGATCGCGGGGATCGACCGGCCGGCGGCCGATGGCGCGACGCTGGACAAGATCGCGCCGGCCGATGGTCGCCCACAAAGCCGCTTGGCGCGCTCGACCGGGGCTGACGTCGGGCTGGCGGTCGA
>JADFZP010000392.1 GCA_015232485.1 Alphaproteobacteria bacterium | reverse complement strand
GGTGAACGTCCCGCGCGGCGGAGCGCCGCCGCCTCCACCACCGCCGCCGGAGGGAGGCTGGGCGCGCAACGCCTCGATCACCTCGGCCGGGCTGGGCAGGTCGGCGGCGTAGGTCAGGCGGATCAGCGCCATTTCGGCGGCTTGCAGCGGCGAGGGCGCGCCGCGCGCCTCGCCTAAGCCCTTGAGCAGGATTTGCCAAGCGCGGGTCAGGGCGCCCATGCCCAGCCGCTGGGCCATGTCGCCGCCGCGCACCCGCTCGGTCTCGCCGATCGTCAGGGAATCCTTCTGGCCGGGCGCCACCTTCAGGCGGGTCAGCCAGTGGACCAGTTCCAGCAGATCCTCGAGCACCACCACCGGGTCGGCGCCGGCCGCGTATTGGTCGCCCATTTGGGCCAAGGCGGCCGCCGCGTCGCCCTTGAACAGCGCGTCGGCCAGATCGAAGACGCGGGCGCGGTCGGCCAAGCCCAGCATGTCGCGCATCTCGGCCTCGCCGACCGCGCCGCCGCAATGGGCGATGGCCTGGTCGAGCAGCGACAAGCCGTCGCGCACCGAGCCATCGGCGGCGCGCGCGATCAGCTTCAGCGCCGCGTCCTCGACGGTGGCGCCCTCCTTCTCGGCGATGCGGGCGAAATGCGCGGCCAGTTCCTCGATGTCGACGCGGCGCAGGTCGAAACGCTGGCAGCGCGACAGCACGGTGACCGGGATCTTGCGCAGCTCGGTGGTGGCGAAGACGAACTTCACATGCTCGGGCGGTTCCTCGAGCGTCTTCAACAGCGCGTTGAAGGCGGCGTTCGACAGCATGTGGACTTCGTCGATGATGTAGATCTTGAAGCGCGCCGAGGTCGGGCGGTAGCGCACGCCCTCGATCAGCTCGCGCATGTCGCCGACGCCGGTGCGGCTGGCGGCGTCCATCTCCAGCACGTCGACGTGGCGATCCTCGGCGATCGAGCGGCAATGCTCGCACACGCCGCAGGGGTCGATGGTGGGGCCTTCAACGCAGTTCAGGGCGCGGGCGATGATGCGGGCGGTGGTGGTCTTGCCCACCCCGCGCACTCCGGTCAGCACGAAGGCGTGGGCCAGCCGGCCCGAGCGGATCGCGTTGGTCAGGGTGCGGACCATCGCCTCCTGGCCGATCAGCGCCGAGAAGTCCGTCGGCCGATATTTGCGGGCCAGGACGCGATAGGGCGTTGGGCTCGTTGAAGCGGTCATTGCGCCCGGCCATTGCGACGAGGTGGGAGCCTGGCGAGCGACCCGAGACTGACTCGTTACGGCTGCTTCCTTCCGGACCTGACCGGGTTGGCGAGCGCCTCGCCCGCCACCAGACTCCCGAGCCGAGTATATCAGGGAGGCCGGCCGGAAACGCAAGAACTCAGTGGCCGGGACCGCCGCGCATCGGGTTGCGACGGCGGGCGGAATCACCGCGGGCAAAGCGTCGCGGCTCGTGGCATGATCCCCCGGCGGGACAAGGCGATTGACTGAACTGGACGGTTCAGTCTTGATAGCGGGCGGGAACCAAGGTCAAGGGGCGATGGCGAAAGCGACTCGGTCGGTAGGAAAGCGCGCCGCCGTGCTGGCGGCCGCGCAGGACGCCTTTCTGGAGCTGGGCTACGGCGCGGCCAGCATGGATTCGGTCGCCGCCCGCGCCGGGGTGTCGAAGGCCACCATCTACGCGCATTTCCCCGGCAAGTCGGCGTTGTTCGGCGCGGTCATCGCGGCGCGTTGCGAGCAGGCCTTCGCCGGGCTGGACTTGCCCAGCGTCGAGGCGATGGACGCCCCCGCCGCGCTGGGCCTGATCGCCCGCCGCATCCTCGATCTGCTGCTGTCGCCCGAATCCTTGGCGATGTACAAGGTGGTGACCGGCGAAGCGGCCCGCATGCCGGAGATGGCCGAGGCGTTCTACGCCGCCGGCCCGGCCGCCGCCAAGGCCGCCATCGTCGGAGCCCTGGCCGACCTCGACCGGCGCGGCCAATTGCGGGTCGCCGATCCCGAACTGGCGTCGGAACTTCTGGTCGGCATGCTGAAGGGCGACATCCACCTGCGCCACCTGCTCGGACTGCCCGATGGCGGTCGCGACCGCGAGCGGATCGTCGAGGCGGTGGTGCGCGTCATGCTGCGGGCCTACGCGCCCGGAGACTGACGATGTTCCGCCCGCGACCCGCGCCGTCCCCGACCATCCATATAAGGCCCATCGCGCCGGCCGAGGCGGTGGCGGCCTGCCGCTGGCGCTATCCGCCGCCCTTCGATTATTACGACCTGCACGACGACGACGTCGCGGTGCTGTTGGAGCCCGAGTGGCGCTACCACGTCGCCACCGACCAGACCGGGCGCCTGCTGGGCATCGCCTGCTTCGGCGAGGACGCCCAGGTGGTCGGCGGGTCCTACGACCAGCCGGCGCTCGACATCGGCATGGGGTTGGCCCCGGCGCTGATCGGCCGCGGCCTGGGCGAAGCCTTCGTGCGGGCGGTCGTCGCGCATGGCGTGGAACGCTACGCGCCGCCGCTGCTGCGGCTTAGCGTGGCGACCTTCAACACGCGGGCGCGCGGCGTTTTCCTGGAATGCGGCTTCACCCGGACGGGCTCGTTCCTGGGCACCTCGCGGCATGGCAGCCGCGAATTCTGGATCATGACCCGGCCGGCGCCGTGATCTCCAGCCGCCAGGCGCGCAGGCCGGCGGCGGCGTGACGCTCGCGCCGGCGGCGCACCTGACCGCTGGCCAGATCGACATAGGCCCACAGGCGCTGCGACTGCTCGTCGTCCAGCACCTTGAGGAAGGCCTCGCCGGCCTCGGTGACCAGCACGTCGCCGACCTGGGCTTCGGCGGCGCCCTCGGCGAGCGGCCCCAGGATCAGCGCGCCGGCGCGGCGCTCGACCGGCGAGTCGGGGTCGATATAGACCAGCCGCATGGCGCGCAACCCGCCGTCCAGCGGTTCGAGCGGCACCAGGTAGTGATTGACGTGACCCTTGCCGGCGCGCTCGGCCTTCAGGCAGACCGCGACGGCGCCGCCGACCGCCGCGTCGACCAGATGACCGGCGGGAATTTCGCAGGCGGGGCAGGGCGGCATGGGCGGGCTCCGTCGAAGGTGACTATTTCCTCATATAAGGGCAAGGCGGCCCTCGCCGCCAGTCCTTCCGCCTTTCCCCGCGCCCCCGCTTGGACTAAGGTGGCGTCGAAATCGGGGGCTCGACATGAAGCTGGAAAAGCGCAGTTACGAAAAGGGCAAGCCGGTCTTCCAACAGGGCGACCGCGGCGACTGCGCCTTCCTCGTCGAATCGGGCGAGGTCGGCATCTACAAGAACGTCGATGGCGAGCAACTGCATCTCGGCAGCCTGAAAAGCGGCGAAATCTTCGGCGAGATGGCGGTGATCGACGGCGGCGACCGCATGGCCTCGGCGGTGGCGATCGAGCCCTGCGTGCTGGCGGTGCTGCCCAAATCGGTGTTCGACGCCAAGCTGGCGGGCAGCGACCCCTTCGTGCGCGCCATCCTGACGATCTTCATGAACAACATCCGCAACGCCCACAAGGCTTACATCCGCAAGCCGCGCAGCGTGCCGGACTATATCCGCCTGCTGGACCTGTTCACCGCCAGCATGCGCGAATACATCAATCTGATCGAGGTCTCGGAGTTCACCACCGAGATGGCCGAGGCCCTGGCCCGCATGGAAAAGGCCGGCAAGGATCTCAGCCAGATGGCGCTCCAGCACCAGGACCGCCGCCAAAGCGTGATGCGCCATCAAACCGACACCGATGGCCTGCCCGGCCCCGAGGTGTTCGGGCTGAAGGGGTAAGG
>JADFZP010000391.1 GCA_015232485.1 Alphaproteobacteria bacterium | reverse complement strand
GCCATCGAGTCGCGGACGAATTGCGGCAGCGCGAACGAGGCGACGTGGAGGTCGGGGTTCCAGTAGCGCGTCGGGAACGGATGCGCCTGGAACCGCCGATCGATCTCCCAGGCGGCGTGCCGGCGATGTGACGGGTCGTCGGTGGCCCAACCCAGGGTCATCAAGCCGCCGACATAGGTCGGCACCGCCGCGACGAAGAACGAGGCGTCGCCGAACAAACCCTTCAGCTTGGCGTGGGTCGAGCGCAATTCCTCGTCCTGGAGGAACGGCACGCCGTTCTGGTTGACCACGATGCCGCGCGGCTTCAGGCGCTTCTTGCAGTCGGCGTAGAAGCTTTCGGTGAACAGCACCTCGCCGGGGCCGATCGGGTCGGTCGAATCGATCACGATGACGTCGAACAGGCGGCCCGGCTTCGACATGTAGTCGACGCCGTCGGCGATCACCACCTCGACGCGCGGATCGTCGAAGGCGCCGGCCGAGATGCCCGGCATGTACCGGCGGCACATCTCGATCACGCCGGGATCGATCTCGATCAGGGTGGCGCGCTCGATCGGGTGCTTCAGCGCCTCGCGCAGGATGCCGCCGTCGCCGCCGCCCACCACCGCCACGTCGCGCACCGCGCCATGGGCCAGCAGGGGAACGTGCGACAGCATCTCGTGATAGACGAATTCATCGCCCTCGCAGACCTGGATCACCCCGTCCAAGGCCAGCACGCGACCAAACTTCCGCGACTTGAAGATGATCAGGTCCTGGAATTCGGTCTGCTCGCGGAACAGCACCTCCTCGACGAGGAAGGACTGGCGCCAGTGGTCGTAAAGACGTTCCTCGAACCAGGTCATGCCATCATCCCGCGTTTCTGCTCGCCCAGCACGACCCGCTCGGGCCGGAACGCGCCCTTGAGGAAGGGAATGGTCTTGTACGGATCGCAGTCGCCGCACATGAACACGTCCAGCGCCGCATAGCCGCGCTCGGGCCAAGTGTGGATGCTGATGTGCGATTCCGCCAGCACCAGCACGCCCGACACCCCGCCATTGGGCGAGAAATGATGCATATGCGAATGCAGGATGGTGGCGCCAGCCGCCTCGGCCCCGCCACGCAACGCCGATTCCACGACGTCGAGACGGTCGAGATCGCTGGCGCCCCACAAATCGATCAACAGATGAATGCCGGCGAACTTGAGTCCGTTGCGCTCAACGAAAAAGTCCTTGGCGTCGGCGAGCCCCGATTCAGCCACAGCTCCCCACTCCCAACCAGCATCGGACCAGAAGGATGAGCCGGCGTTTGTGGCCGAATCGGCCCCGTGATGCAAGAAAAATCAATTGATCGCGCTAAGCCCGTCGGTCTGCAGGCGCTGGCGATAATTGGTCAGGAAGGTTTGGAAGTTCTCGGCCTGTTTGATCCGACCGGCCACCGTGCGGTAGTCGATCAGCCCGGACTCGTTCTCGCTGGTCAGCAGGCTGAAGGCGTCGTTGAGCGGCGTCTGCGCCATGGCCGGGCCGAACTGGCGGCGCACCTTGCCCACCCCGCGCTCGTCGCCGGCCAGGGTCAGGGCGATCGCCCAGTGCAGCACGATGCGCGCCGTGCCGTCGTCGACCGCCTGATCGCGCTTGGGCTTCTCGACCAAGCTCTCGAAGGCTTCGCCGGCGCCGGCCCAGTTCTGGTGGCGCCAATTGATTTCGGCGCGCAGCAGGCGGGCGTCGCGGCTGTCGTCGCCGGACAGCAGCGACAGCGCCTCGGCGGGCCGGTTGAGGTCGTCGAGGGCGCGCGCCTGCAAATGCCTGCGTTGCTCCGCCAGATCCGGCGGGATGTCGGGCGAGTCGCTGACCTTCAGGCTTTCCAGCGCCTGCTCGGGATGGCGGCCGAACAGTTCGACCAGGGCGAGGCGCGCCCCGACCTTGGCCCGCTCGACGCCGCTCAGCCGATACCAGACCTGATGGCGCAGCAACTCGGCGGCGCGGTCGAGCAGGTCGACGGCGACCAGCCGGTCGGCGAGGCGGCGGATCATCGCGTCGCCCTTCTCGCCGGTCGGCGTCAGTTCGCGGAATTCCTCGAACAGGGCGATCGCGGTGACCGGCTGCATCGAGTCGGCCAAGCCGTCCAGATACAGCCGCTCGAAGGTCTTGGCCATCAGCGCGGTGACCTCGGCGACCCCCTTGTGCTCGCTGTAGCTGGTGGCGAGTTGCTTCAGCGTGCGCAGACCTTCGCCGTACCGGCCCTCGTTGATCAGCATCTGACCCAGGCGCTCGATCAGGGGATATTCGAAGCTTTCCTCGCGCCAAGCGAAGCGCAGGCGTTCCAGCCCCTCGATCAGGGTCGCCGCGTCGATCTTCTTCAGCTTGTACAGCAGTTCCAGGCGCGAGCGGGCCGAGATCGCCCGGTAGGGACGGGCCGGCCCTTCCTCGGCCGTTTCCCAGTGCTTGACCGCCTGTTCGAAGCCGCCGGTCATCTCGTAGTAATTGCCCTCGAGCCATTCGGCCTGGGCGGTCTCGTAGGTGGTTTCGGCCGATTTGCCCAGCATGTCGAGCAGGCGGCGGGCCTCGATGTCGTTGGCGCCCCGGATCGCCGCCTGGGCGGCGCGGGCGGCCACCGCGAATCGCACCGGCCGGGGATAATCGGCGAGGTACTTGGTCGACTGCGCCAAGACGGCCGCCTGCCGCCCCGGTTCGCTTAAGCCGGCTTGGGCGGCGGCGATCCACAGCTTGGCGGCCGGTTCGGCGGCCAAGCTTGGATGCGACAGGTCCTCGATCGCCTCGCGGTCGCGCCCCATCAGGAACTCGGCGGCGCCGCGCGCCGCGCGGAACGCCGGCGTCTCGACCTGATCCGGCTCCTCCTGGGCGATCACGCGCAGGATGCCCAGCGCCTCGGCGGCGTAGCCATGGGCGAGATAAAAGCGCGCCACCTCGAGCCGCACCCGGTTCTTCTCGGCGGGCAGGGCGTAGGACAGCAGGCTGTGGACGCTGGCGCGCTCGCGGTCGAAATGCTCCTCGTCCGCCCGCTTCCACGATCCCAGGTCGAGAACCCCCTTGTCCTCGGCGCCGTCCACCGACTGCGCCGAGCGGCGGTCCTGCTCGCTCGACGCGCTGATCCCCGCCTGTTTGTGGCTGATGTCGACGCCGCCGCGCGACGACAACAGTTCCATGCCCTCGACGCGGGGGATGGCGACCACGCCCTGGCTGGTCGCCGGCAGTTCAAGCTCGGGGAACGATTGGGCCGGATAGACGCCGGTGTTGAGGGCGAGCAGCGGCACGACATGCATCACGTCGCCGATCTCGGGATCGCCCACCCGCAGCACGGCGCCCGCGTCGGCGACCGGGATCATGATGCGCGCGCCCGGCGGGAAGTCGCGCAGCACCTGCACCTCCAGCACCGTCTTGGGTTTGGGCGACCGCCGCGACAGGTCGATCACCCACAGCAGGTTTTCCTTGCGCAGCGTGGCGTTGTAGCCGGGCGGGGTGATCATCCGCACCAGGGTGGCGTGCTTGTTGGGCACCTGCTCGATGTATTGCACCACCGACCCGCCGAGTTGGCGCAGCAGGTTGATGTCGAGTTGCTGGGCGCGGTCGAAGACGATCCACAGCCAGCCGGCCCGGCGAAACACCGCCGCCGCCGCCGACTGGGTCCACGAGAAGCTGAGGCTGACGGTGGGGGCCGTCGGATCGGGCTCGGGCTCGGGCTCGGGCGTCGGCGCCGGCGGCTTGGCCGGTTGGGCGGGCGGCGGCGGCAGGGCCGAGGGGGATTGCGGAAACACCGGCTGCGGCGCGGCGACCTGGGGCGGAGGAGCCGGAGCCGGA
>JADFZP010000390.1:409-3795 GCA_015232485.1 Alphaproteobacteria bacterium | reverse complement strand
TCCGAGCCGTTCACAATGCCACAGCGCGCCGGTAAGACATTTCGGCATGCCCGACATGGCAAAATTACATGCAATATATCGGTTTTTCGAGGGATGTCGAGGTGGACGCGCTCGGTCTCTCGGCGACCCCAAAACGCTTCCCAAAATGCGAACGATGTTGCGACGGAGCATGGGAAACCGGCGGATTTCCGCACATTTCGGCTGGCATGGCCAATGCAGTGACGGGGGCAAGCTCGATGCGGCTTGCTCACGAAGGAGATAACGACATGGCGACCACCAGCACGAACCCCACCCCCGCCGACGACTTTTTTATCGGGACTTTGGGCGACGATCGGCTTTTTGGCGGAGACGGCGCGGATACTCTTTCCGGCGGCTCGGGCAACGACACTCTTCAGGGCGGCGACGGCAGCGACGTCCTTATCGGTGGCGCCGGGTCGGATTCGCTGCAAGGCGGCGACGGCATCGACTTTCTGTCGGGCGGCGGCGGAAACGACTACATCCAGGGCGGCAGCGGGATCGACGTGGCGGTTTACGGCAATCTCGAGAACTACACCTGGGCTCAGGTCAAGAGCGACCTGGTGGTCACCGACCGCACCGGGGTTGACGGGGTCGATCGGGTGCGCGGCGTCGAGGCGCTGCAATTCACCGAGGTGACGGTCCATATCGACGGCACCAACAACAACCCCTTCGCCGTCATCGACCGCTTCGCCACCAACGAAGACACCGCGATCACCGTGCGGGTGGCCGATCTGCTGGCCAATGACCGCGAATTCGATGGCGACACGATGACCGTGGTCGGCGTGTCGTCCGACCATGGCTTGGCGACGCTCGGCGCCGATGGAACGGTGACGTTCGTTCCGGCGGCCAACGCCAGCGGCGTCATGAGCTTCCGCTATCAGGTCTCGGACGGGCGCGGCGGCTTGGGCCAGGGCGAGGTGTCGATCACCGTCGCGGCGGTGGCCGACGCGCCGGTTCTCACGCTGGCCAACGCGGCCGGCGAGGAGGATCGCGCCATCAGCCTGAACGTCGCCGCCGCGCTGTCCGACACCGATGGTTCGGAAGCCTTGTCCAGCGTGGTGGTCTCGGGTCTGGCCGACGGCGCCCGCCTCAGCGACGGCCAACACGTCTTCGTCGCCGGTCCGGGAGCGGGCTCGGTCGACGTTTCCGGCTGGAGCCTCGTCAATCTCGCGGTCACCGGCGCCGCGAACGCCGACGCCGACATGGAGTTGACCGTCACCGCGACCGCGCGGGAGGCCTCGAACGGCGCGACCGCCACCACCGCCGGAACCATTTCCGTGGCGGTCGCGGCGGTGGCGGATGCGCCGATCGTCGCCGTCGCGAACGCCGCCGGCGAAGAGGATCGGGCCATCCGTCTGGACATATCGGCGGCACTGGCGGATGGCGACGGCTCGGAAAGCCTGTCGGGTCTGGTGGTCTCGGGGCTGGCCGAAGGGGCCGTCCTGACCGATGGCGATCGCGTCTTCACCGCCGGTCCTTCGGCCGGCGCGGTCGACGTCGTCGGTTGGAATCTTGGCAACCTGTCGGTGACCGGCGCCCCCAACAGCGACGCGGACATGAACCTCACCGTCACCGCCACCGCCCGCGAAGCGTCGAACGGCGCGACGGCGACCAGTTCGGCCAATCTGACGGTGGCGGTGGCGGCGGTCGCCGACGCGCCCGCGATCGGCGGCCCGACTTCGCTGGCCGGCGCCTATGGCCAGGACATCGGCCTCGCCATCGGCGCGTCGCTGCTTGACACCGACGGCTCGGAATCGCTGTCGCTGCGGATCACCGGCGTTCCCCAGGGCATCGCCTTCTCGGCCGGCACGCGGGCCGAGGACGGCTCGTGGTCCTTGTCGGCCGACGCCCTGGCGGGGCTGACCCTGACGACGATGGGCGAGACGACCGACGATCTGTTCTTCAACCTGTCGATCACCGCCACCTCGACCGAGTCGGCGAATGGCAGCCAGGCCTCGTCCAGCATTGGCGTCGCGGTGGCGATCGACGCCCCCGAGCCTTTGGCGCCGTCGTTCGGCGGCGATCCGAACGATGTGAGGGGCTACGACATCTCGGCCACCGACGCCCACGTCATCTTTGGCACCGAGGGCGCCGATTACCTCACGGGCGGCGGCTCGAACGTGATCGGCGGCGGCCCCGGCGACGACACCATCGTCGGAGGAAACGGCGCCGATCAGCTTTATGGCGGCTCGGGCGACGACGTCATCAGCGGCGGACCGGGGGCCGACCTGATCGTCGGAGGCCATGACGACGACGGGCTGTCGGGTGGCAACGGAGCGGACACCTATCGCTACCTGCGGATCGAAGACGCCACCGATCTGATCACCGACTTCGAGAATCAGGACCGCATCAGCCTCGGCGAATTGCTGCGCGAGCTGAACTACTCGGGCGGCGACGCCTTCGCGGACGGTTGGCTGGCGATCGAGCATGGCGAGTTCGACGCCACGGCCGGGCAGGACAGCAAGCTCGTCGTTCGTCCCGGTGGCGTCGGAGACGCGGCGGTCGATCTGGTGGTCGTCGGAAACTTCAAGCTGGCCCAGACCCACGTTCAAACCCTCCTGGGCTGACGATCCAGGCGCCCCGCGAAAACGGGGCGCCTGTCTTTTTACCCGTCTTGCCTTAGACTGGGCGTCTCGTGGAGGAACGATGAACGCACGCCCGGTAATCTTGATCGTCGAGGACAGCCCCGCGCTGGCCTACACCTATGTGGAATATCTGCGGGCCGGCGACTGGACGGTTCACGTCGTCGATACCGGCGCCGCCGCCTTCGACTTCATCGCCTCGCGCATCCCCGACGTCATCCTGTTCGATCTGGGGCTTCCCGACATCAATGGCATGGAAATCCTGGCTCAGGTCGCTTCGCGCCGACTGCCGACCACCGTCATCGTGGTGACCGCGCAAGGGTCCATCCAGGTCGCCATCGAGGCGATGCGGGTGGGCGCGTATGATTTCCTGGTCAAGCCCTTCAGCGGCGACCGGCTGCTCGTCACGGTTCGCAACTCGCTGGAGAAGGAACGGCTGGAGCGGATCGTCACCACCTATCGCGAGGAGATCGATCGCAGGGGCGACCACGCCTTCATCGGCTCGTCGCTGGCCATGCAGGCGGTTTATCGGATCATCGACGCGGCGTCGCGCAGCCGGGCTCCGGTGTTCATCACCGGCGAATCGGGGACCGGCAAGGAACTGTGCGCCGAGGCCACCCATCGGCAAGGCGCGCGCCGCGATGGCCCCTTCGTCGCCATCAACTGCGCGGCGATCCCGCGCGACCTGATCGAGAGCGAGGTGTTCGGCCACGTCAAGGGCGCCTTCACCGGCGCCGATGCCGACCGCGACGGCGCGGCCTCGCGGGCCAAGGGCGGAACGCTGTT
>JADFZP010000390.1:0-371 GCA_015232485.1 Alphaproteobacteria bacterium | reverse complement strand
CCGGCACGTTCCAGCGCGTCGGCGGAAACCGGGTCGAGGAAGCCGACGTCCGCTTCGTCGCCGCCACCAATCGCGATCCCATGGACGAGGTCCGCGCCGGACGGTTCCGCGAGGATCTGTTCTATCGTCTGCACGTCATACCGATCGAGCTGCCGCCGCTGCGCGAGCGCGAAGGCGACGCGCTGGAATTGGCGCAGGCCTTTCTCGCGCGGTTCGCCCGCGAGGAGGGCAAAGGCTTTCGCCGCCTTTCCGTCGATGCCGGCGCCGCGCTGATCGCCTGCGGCTGGCCCGGCAACGTGCGGCAACTCGAGAACGTCATTCGCTCGGCCGTCGTCCTCAACGACGGCGAGGAGATGACGGCCGCCATGCTG
>JADFZP010000389.1 GCA_015232485.1 Alphaproteobacteria bacterium | reverse complement strand
CCCTCAGACTTTCTCCCGGTCGCGCGAGAACAGGTCGCGGAACACGGGGAAGATTTCGGCGCGCGAGCGGACGCGGCGCATCGCCAGCACCCCACGGGGGCTGACCAGGGCCTTGTAGGTGCGCCACAATTCGGTCTCGCGCAGCACCCAGTTGCGGTGGTCCTCGCCGACTTCGATATAGGCGAAGTATTGGCACAGCGGCAGGATCACCTCGCCCAGCAGGGCGGCCGATTTGGGATTGTCGTTGGACAGGTTGTCGCCGTCCGACGCCTGGGCGGCGTAGATGTTCCATTCATCCGTCGAGTAGCGCTCGCTGGCCACGCGGCGCATCTCCTCCAGCGCGGTCGAGACGATCGTGCCGCCGGTCTCGGTGGAATAGAAGAAGGTCTCCTCGTCGACCTCCTTGGCCTCGTGGGTGTGGCGGATGAAGACGATGTCGACGTGCTCGTAGCGGCGATTCAGGAACAGATACAGCAGCATGAAGAACCGCTTGGCCAAGTCCTTCATGTGCTCGGTCATCGAGCCCGAGACGTCCATCAGGCAGAACATCACCGCCTGGGTGATCGGCTTGGGCGTCGCCTCGAAGCGGTTGTAGCGCACGTCGATCGGGTCGATATAGGGGATCAGCCGGGTGCGCCGGGTCTGGTCCTCGAGGTCCATGCGCAGATCGGCAAGGCGCTCGGGGTCTTGGCCGCTGGCCTCCAGCACGGCGATCTCGGCCTCCAGCGCCTCGATCGCCTGGCGCTTGGGACGGCGCAGGGCGATGCGGCGCGACAGGCTGTTGCGCATGGTGCGGACCAGATTGAGGTTGGACGGCGAGCCGGACACCGAATATCCGGCCCGCGTCCAGGTCTGGCTTTCCGACAGCTTGACCTTCTTCTTGACCAAGTCGGGCAGTTCCAGGTCTTCCAGGAACAGGTCGACGAATTCCTCGCGCGACAGCACGAAGCGGAAATTGTCGTCGCCCTCGCCGTCCGGGCTGCCCTCGTTGCCGCCCATCCCCTCGCCCGACGGGGGGCGGGGGATGCGGTCGCCTTCCACGTACCGCTTGTTGCCGGGCAGCACGTGGTCGCGCACCCCGCCATTGGCCGATTTGCGGAAGCTGGGCTCGCGCAGGCCGTCGGCGGGGATGGTGATGCGGTCCCCATGCGAGATGTCGGTGATGCTCCGATCCGCCGACGCGTCCCGCACCGCCTTGATGATCTGGGCGCGGGCGCGCCGCAGAAATCTTTGGCGATTGGCCAAGCTCTTGCCCTTCGGGTTGAGTCGGCGATCGATCACGTTCATGACCAAAGTGACGTCTCCTCGGGCTATCCGGCCTGCTTGACGCGCATGTACCACTCGACCAGCCGGCGCACCTGGCGCTCGGTGTAGGCGCGGACCATCATGCGCTGGACGAAATCGGTGTGCTTCTTCTCGGTCTCGGAATCCTTCTTCGAGCCGAAGCTGATGACCGGCAGCAAGTCTTCGACCTGGCTGAACATCCGCTTCTCGATGACGTCGCGCAGCTTTTCATAGGACGTCCAGGACGGGTTGCGCCCGCCATGGGCGGCGCGGGCGCGCAGCGCGAACTTGACCACCTCGTTGCGGAAGTCCTTGGGGTTGGCGATGCCGGCCGGCTTCTCGATCTTGGTCAGCTCCTGGTTCAGGAGTTCGCGGTTGAGAAGCTGCCCGGTGTCGGGGTCCTTGAAGTCCAGATCCTCGATCCAGGCGTCGGCGTAATCGACATAGCGGTCGAACAGGTTCTGGCCGTAGTCGTGATAGGACTCCAGATAGGCCTTCTGAATCTCGTTGCCGATGAATTCCGCGTAGCGCGGGGCCAGTTCGCCCTTGATGAATTCAAGGTACTTGGACTCGACGTCCTCGGCGAACTGCTCGCGGCGGATCGCCTGCTCCAGCATGTACATCAGATGCACGGGATCGGCGGCGATCTCGTTGTTGTCGTAATTGAAGGTCGCCGACAGCACCTTGAAGGCGAAGCGGGTCGACACCCCGTCCATGCCCTCGTCGACGCCGGCCGCGTCCTTGTATTCCTGCATCGGCTTGGCCTTGGGGTCGGTCTCCTTGACGCTGTCGCCGTCATAGACCCGCATCTTGGAATAAAGGTTCGAGTTCTCGTGCTCGCGCAGGCGCGACAGCACGGTGAAGCGGGCCAGCATCTCCAGGGTGGCCGGGGCGCAGGGGGCGCTGGCCAGATCGGACGAGCGGATCAGCTTCTCGTAGATCTTCTGTTCCTCGGTGACCCGCAGGCAGTAGGGCACCTTGATGACGCAGATGCGGTCGATGAAAGCTTCGTTGTTCTTGTTGTTCTTGAAGGTCTGCCATTCCGCCTCGTTCGAGTGGGCCAGGATGATGCCCTGGAACGGCATGGCGCCGATGTTCTCCGAGCCGACATAGTTGCCCTCCTGCGTCGCGGTCAGCAGGGGGTGCAGCATCTTGATCGGCGCCTTGAACATCTCGACGAATTCCAAGATGCCCTGGGTCGAGCGGTTCAGGCCGCCGGAATAGCTGTAGGCGTCGGGATCGGCTTGGCTGAACACCTCGAGCTTGCGGATGTCGACCTTGCCGACCAGGCTCGAGATGTCTTGGTTGTTCTCGTCGCCCGGCTCGGTCTTGGTGACGCAGATTTGGCGCAGCTTCGAGGGATAGACCTTGACCACGCGGAAGCGCGAGATGTCGCCGCCCATCTCGTCCAGGCGCTTGACCGCCCAGGGGCTCATCAGCCCGGTCAGTCGCCGCCGGGGGATGCCGAAGCGCTCCTCCAACTCGGGCCCCATGGTGTCGGGGTCGAACAGGGCGAGCGGGCTTTCAAACAGCGGGCTCAGATCCTTGCCGGCCTTCAGCACGTAGATCGGGCACTTCTCCATCAACGTCTTGAGGCGCTCGGCCAAGGACGACTTGCCGCCGCCCACCGGCCCCAGCAGATAGATGATCTGCTTGCGCTCCTCCAGGCCCTGCGCCGCGTGGCGGAAGAAGCCCACGATCCGCTCGATGGTCTCCTCCATGCCGTAGAAATCGGCGAAGGCGGGATAGACCTTGATCGTGCGGTTCATGAAGATGCGACCCATGCGCGCGTCGCGCGAGGTGTCGACGACCTCGGGGGCGCCGATCGCCTCGACCATGCGCTCCGAGGCCGTGGCGTACATGCTGGGGTCTTTGCGACACCCATCGAGGTATTCCAGAAGGGTCATTTCCGCTTCTTTCCGCCCTTCATAAGAGCGTGAGAAGCGCGTGAAGAGTTCGTCGGCGGGATACATGCGGATCACTCCCTGGTTCTGTCCCTGCCGGCGCCCTTCGGCAGGCGCCGCTTGATGTGATGGGCCTGCGCCGGAAGGGGCGCGGCCGGAACGGGGGACGGCGTCGGGTGCGCGCGCGGCGCGGAGACGGACCTGCTGGCAGAATGGACCACCATCCACTCTACTGCGACTGCGAATGAGAAGCTATCACATTGCATCCGTCAACTCCGGTCCAGCCCGCGGCGGCCGGCGCCGCGGTCCTTGCCGTAATGCGCATACACCTTGTCTTCCCAGTCCTCGGTCAACTCGGACTCGGCTGGTTCGGCGGGGCTCGACGCGACCTGGGCGCGGCTGACGTCCAGCGTCACCCGCCGCCCGATCCAGTCGATGCCCGTCACCCAGCCCGGCGCCGCCAGGACGCGGCGGCCGGGCAACCAGCGCGCGGTCTCCACCACCAGCCAGCGGATCGGCCAGCCCGGCGCGCCGCCGGCCAGCAGATCCTCGAGCCGCCCGATGCGGCCGTCGATCGCATCCGCCTCGTAGCCGGTCACCTCGGCGACGCTGCGCAGATG
>JADFZP010000388.1 GCA_015232485.1 Alphaproteobacteria bacterium | reverse complement strand
CTCGGACGTGGCTCTGTTCAAATCTGCTCATCTCCCTCCTGGCAGAAGAATTCGGCGCCGAAATCGGCGAATCCCCCCCCTGTGCGGGGTGATGCCAACCTGTCTCTCTGGCGGACTCAGGCAGCGACCATTCATATGATCATTGGAGCAGCCCTCTATGGACTTTCCATCGCCAAGGCCGTCATAAACCTTGCATCGCACGCTCGGAAACTTGTCGATCCCCCGCGACGAAGACGCCTTCAGTGCCATGTCCCCTTCGCTGGCCTTCGAGGGGCGTCACCTTAAGTCAGCGCGTATGCGCTTTCGCGGGTATGACGGCGAAATCAGCGAGATGACGATGAAAAACGGAGTTAAGCGGGCGGTCCCGCCAGGAACGCTTCCAGCTCCAGCAGTTGGTCGGCCATGGCCTCGGCCGCCGCGACGACCAGGATCAGGGACGCCAGGGCCGCCGCCGGCAGATGGCGGGGCGCGCTGGTGTCGGCGCCGCGCAACATCTGCGCGGCGACAAGCTGGGCGGCGGTTCCTACTTCACTCGAGTCCAATGCGATCATCACGGCGGGGGCCTCCTCATCGGAAGATGATCGAGGGAGAAGGCCGGCGCTGTGATGGCCGTCACAGCGCGTCGACTTGCAGCGTCATCAGCGGCGGTTTGGCGAGCGTCTGGAACACCACGCAATAACGCTCGGTCAGCTTGGTCAGGCTGTCGATGCGATCCTGCGGCTCGCTGGTCTTCAGGGAAAAGTTCAACCGAATTTCGCGGAAGCCGACCGGCGCGTCCTTGGCGACGCCCAGCGTGCCGCGGAAATCGAGATCGCCCTCGGCCGAGATGGTGCCGCCTTCAAGATCGAATGCCAGCGCGGTGGCGACCGCCTTCAGGGTGACCCCGGCGCAGGCGACCAGCGCCTCCAGCAGCATGTCGCCCGAGCAGGCCTGCATACCGCTGCCGCCGGTGGCCGGGTGCAGACCGGCCTCGATCAGGGCGCGGCCGGTGTCGACCTTGCAGGCGATTCCCTCGGTGTTCAGGTCGCCCTTGGCCTTCAGCGTGATGACCGCCGTCTCGGGATCGACCTTGTAGCGTTCCTTGAGGGGCGTTTGCAGGGCGCGCAGTTCGTCGGCGTTCATGTCTGGACGACTCCCGTCGAATGGTGGGTCAGATGGCGGCGGCGGGGAAGGACTCGTCGCCGCTGGGCGGGCGGCTGGCGTGGTCCAACTCGCGCAGAAGCTTGTACTTCCAGTTTAGGAATTCGCCGTTCAGGCGGTCGCGCGGGCGGGCCACGGGGGGCACCACCTCGGTGCGGACGCGCCCCGGATTGGGTTGCATCACCACGATGCGGTCGGCCAGGAACAGGGCCTCCTCGATGTCGTGGGTCACCAGGATCATGGTCGGCCGGTCATAGGCCCACAGATCGAGCAGGTGGTCCTGAAGATCGCCGCGGGTCAGCGCGTCCAGCGCCGAGAACGGCTCGTCGAGCAGCAGCACCTTGGGCCGGCCGACCAGCGCGCGGGCCAGCGACACGCGCTGCGCCTGCCCGCCCGACAGCTCGCGCGGCCAATGCCCGGCATGCGAATCGAGCCCGACGCGGGCCAGCGCCTCGGAGACGCGGCTTACTTGCTCGGCGGCCGGTAGATGCCTGATGCCGAAGGCGACGTTTTGTTCGATGGTCAGCCAGGGCATCAAGCGGGGCTCTTGGAACACCAGCCCGATCTCCTCGCGCGGCGCGGTGACCGGCGTGCCGTCCAGCGACACCGAGCCCGAACTCGGCATGTCAAGGCCCGACACCAGGCGCAGGGCGGTGCTCTTGCCGCAGCCCGAGCCGCCGACGATCGCCACGATCTCGCCCTGGGCGACGGCGAGGTTCAGCCCGGCCAAGGCCAGAAGCCCGTTGGGGTAGCGCTTGGAAACGCCGGAGATGTCGAGCATGGGCCTACTCCGCCGGCTTGAAGCCGTCCTGCCATTTGAGGAACCGGGCCGACACGCTGGCCAGCAGCCAATCGGTCAGCTTGCCCAGAATGGCGAAAGACGTGATCGATGCAAGGATCACGGCGGGGCGGCCGGTCTGCTGTCCGTCGACCAGCAGAAAGCCCAAGCCTTGCTCGGCGCCCATGAACTCGGCCGCCACCACGAACATCCAGCCCAACCCCAGCCCCGAGCGCAGCGCGATGATATAGCTGGGCAGCGTGGCCGGCAGCAAGATGCGGGTGATCATCTCGCGATGGCTGAAGCGGAAGATGCGTCCCACCTCGACCAGCTTGCGGTCCACCCCGAGGATGGCGCCCGACAAGGCCAGATAGATCGGGAAGAACACCCCCACCGCGATCAGGATCACCTTCGAGGTCTCGAAGATGCCGAACCACAGGATGAACATCGGCACCCAGGCGATCGAAGGAATGTTGCGCAGCGCCTGCAACGAGGGATCGATGACGCGGCGCACGATCGTCCAATAGCCGCTGACCGCGCCCACCAACGTGCCGGCCGCCACGCCGAACACGAAGCCCAGCGCCACCCGCCACAGCGTGGCCAGAACGTGGTCGAGCAACTCGCCACTATTGGCCAAATCGACCAGGGTCATGATCACCTTCGACGGCGTCGGCAGCAGCCGGCCGTTGACGATCTGGGTGGCGACCGCCACTTCCCAGGCCAGCGCCAGGAACACCGGCAGCGCGAAACCGATCAGCCATTTGCCGTCCGGGCGGGAGGCGCGGACGGCGGGAGCGTCCGGAACCCCCGCCGTCGATGCGATTTCGGTGCTCACTTGATTCCCAGCTTGGTGACGAAGGACGAATCGATCAGCGAGGCGGCGGCGGCCGCCACATCGACATCGGCCGGAATGACGCCCGCCTGTCGCAGGGCGACGCCGGCGCCCTCGATGGTCTTCCGCTGGCGCTCGCCGATCGCGGCGGTCGACAGGTCGGTGCGCTCGAGCTGGCGGGCCGCGACGTCGTCGGCCAGCTTGGCGTGCCGGGCGATGATCGCCTTCAACTCGGCCGGATTGGCGATGGCGAAGGCGCGGGCCTTCTCATAGACCTTCAACACCCTCTCGACCAGCGCGGGATGGTCGGCCGCGAAGTCTTCGCGGGTATTCAACACACCCCAACTGTTGATCTCGGCCTTGCGGTAGAACAGCCGGGCGTTTTCCTGTAGCTCGGCCTGGGCCATCAGCGGATCGAGGCCGGCCCACGCGTCGACATCGCCGGTGGACAGCGCCAGACGTCCATCTTGATGTTGCAGCAGGACGATCTTGACGTCCTTTTCGGTCAGACCGTTCTCGGCCAGGGTGCGGATCAGGAAAATGTGCGGATCGGTGCCGCGGGTGGCGGCGATCCGCTTGCCCCGAAGATCGGCCACCGTCTTGATCGCCGAGCCATTCTGGGTGACCAGCGCGGTCCATTCCGGATTGGAATAGACGTAGATCGATTTCACGGGATTGCCGTTGATGCGCGCCAACAGCGCCGCCGCCCCCGCCGTCGAGCCGAATTCCAGGCTTTTGGCGTTCAGGAATTCCAGCGCCTTGTTCGAGCCCAACGAATGAATCCAGCGCACCTTGATGCCGTCGGCCTTCAGATCCTCTTCCAGCCAGCCCTTGTCCTTCAGCACCAGACTGACCGGATTGTAATAGGCGAAGTCGATTTTCACCTCGTCGACCTTGTCGGCGGCGACCGCATTGGCGGACAACCCCATCAGGACGACCGCCGCCGTACCGGCGCGACGCAGGAAATTGGCCAAGGACATCAGCAGCCTCCTTAAACTACACAACGGCGATGTACACGCCTGATATTTAACACTCTCACCGGATCAGAACCCTGTCAATGGTCCATGG
>JADFZP010000387.1:571-3829 GCA_015232485.1 Alphaproteobacteria bacterium | reverse complement strand
ACGTTTCGTCATCGTTCCCCCTGATCTGCGGCATCGTCGCCGCTTTCAGGCAGGAAATCCACTTGTCCTTCTGTCCGAATTTCTCAGGCCACCTCTTTAGCCACTCTGACGGAGTCGCCCGTGAAGAACGCTGACGCGGGCGGTTTCTCTGGGTTTGATGGACGGCTGAAGTAATCGCGAACTGCCGGATAGTAAGTTCCCGCTGGCGAAATCCGCTCTTTTCCGCCCGCGCTGGTCGTGATTCCACCCTCCCTGCGGGCAGCGTGGAGGGTGATGATGAAGCCGCCGGTTCAGCGAGGATCGAAGGCCGACGCCGACCTGTTCCGGTCGTGTCTGGAGCAGATCATCAACATGCGCCACGAGCTGGTGCGACTTGCCGGCCTGGTGGATTGGGGCTTCTTCGACCGGCGCTTTTCGGCGCTGTACGCCGAGCCGGCCGTCCGGGGGTTCCGACCCGCCTGATGGTCGGGCTGCATCTGCTGAAGCACATGCACGGCCTGTCCGACGAGGGCGTGTGCGAGCGCTGGGTGAGCGACCCGTATTTCCAGTTCTTCTGCGGCGAGACCTTCTTCCAGCACGTCCTGCCGGTGGATCGCTCGTCGATGACGCGCTGGCGCCAGCGGGTCAAAGCGATAGCCAGTAGGGACGGCGACTTCCAGTCGTGCATCACCTCGGGGTCCGGTGACGCTCCATCCAATTTTCCGATCTCGCCGCCTATCAGCGCTCCCGACCTCGTCGGGGCGGCGCAACGCCCCCGCTGCGGTGGTCACCTCATAAATCCAACTATCGACTGTCTTGCCCAGTCAGGAACTTCACCCCAAGCCTTGGCTCCGGACCACTGCTCGCTCGTCATGTCGAGCGCATCGAAGCAACGCTTCGAAAGCGCGGCGTTCGTCGCGGCCATTTTCTTGAGGAGCCGTCGGCCGTCTTCGTTGTCCAGCAGTTTTCCTCCGAGCTCGCTCATCATTTTCCGATCAGCCGACGACATCCGGCCGACCCAAGCCATGATGGCGCGTGTAGGGCCGTCGCTCGACGTTATGTCGCGCATCCAGTCGATGTAATGTGCCCGCTGGTCGGGTGGCGCGGTGGCCAGCAGGCTGGCGAGTTGATGAACCGCCTCGTATCGTCCGATCTTTCCGGACTCGGGTCCGGCAAACCAGTTTCCCTTTTCGGGTGAGCGGGCCGGCGGAAGTTCGTCCACGAGGGTTGCCAGATTGACGGCCTGAGTCGAAACCTTCAGTCGAGTCGTCACCTGCTCGGGTGTCATCGTCCGGGTCCAAATCCAGCCGCCCGGCTCGATGAGATCGAGGCCCCGCCGCTGCTCTGCCGTAAGTCTGATCGGCTCGGAAGGATCGGCGGCGAAATGCTGGGTCAAGAGGGTGCCCGCGACGCCTATACTGCAGCCCAGCGCGGCCAAAGCGATGACCACCTGACGCTGAATTCGGCGCACTGCGGCCTTAAGAAGACTGTGCTGGCGCAGCGCGCGATCATGAATGATTATTAGCGACGGTAGAGACATTACTGCGCCTCCACGATGTGCGGAACGAGGCCAGCACGAGCCAGTTCATCGAGACTTTCTTTGGTCCAGCCAAGAAGGTCCGCCAAGGCGCCGCTGGCCGCGAACGGGTCTAGTCCGAATCGCTCTTCGATGACTTCAGGCGCGAATTGGATTGCTTCGGCGAGGCCAATATTGAGGCGTTCGGTCTGAGCCCAGATTTCGCTGGTACACCTGGGCATCCGGATGATCTTCAGACCCTTCTTTTTCATCGCGTGCAGCGTCTTGAAGTCCTCGTTGGTACCGAATTTCTCGAAACCGCCCCCCGCCTCGTTGAGAATCAACACCCTTTCGGCGATCGGCAAGATGTGCTCGTCATCGAACGACAGTCTGAGCAAAGTAACCGCGTCCTCAATGGCCTGGCTTTGAGCTCGTGCCGGCACGACAAGACAGATTGGAGGGGCGGCCCGCCTAACGAATACCTGAGAGGCATTGCGGGCCGCCGCCCACTCCCACAGCGCGTGCACGACGTTCGCACCCAGATCGAGCAGGACGCCACCCTGAAGCAAGAGCGCCCCCAGCTTGTCCCAGTGCGCCAGCGCCGCAGCCGAGTTCTTCTTGATGTCGGCAAGGCCGGCGCCGATCCTGAATTCCAGCACGTCAGAGTGCAGTTTGCCGAGCTTGGACGTGGCGCCCTCGTTCACCGTGTCGACGGCGACCAGCCCCAGCGTTTCTCCGCCAAGTTGGTGCCCCAGCGCGATCATTGAGGCGGTCAGTGTCTTTCCTTGGCCGCCAGTGCGATTGCTTACGATGATTGTCCTCTTCATTCGTCATCTCCTTCGTTTAAGAGTGCGGCAAGTCCGGTGGTACTATGCGTGGTGAGTTCTTCGATGCGCGGTGCGCGGGCCAAGGCCGCCCAAAGTTCGGAACGGCTCGGCCCAGACGGATTTTCGGGAACCGGGCGGGGCGCCTCCCGCGGGCGCTGGCTTGGCGGACTTGAAGGCGACCTTGGCGCGCCTTGGTGCATTGCGGTTCGTGCCCGGGACGCCAGGGATCGAATCTGTTTCCCCGACGGACGATGACCATTTTTCCACCTCAGCCCTTCGTCGCCCAGCAACTCGGCGACCGCGTCCCAACTGTGCAGCTCGCGATGCAAAGCCTCGACCAGATCAAAATTCATTCGCACGAAAGGACCCGGACCCTTTTGGATCGCCGCTTCGAGAAGAAGTATTCTGCGTTCCTGTGCTTGACGAAGAAGGCGATCATGGATGCTTTCATTCATCGCTCGCGAACCTTCTTTTTGCGCTTCGTCTGGCGGCGCATGAGGTATTCCGTGATCGATTCTCTGAAACGGCGTTCGAGTTCTGACGCGCGCCAGCGGGCGCCGAGCTTTGACAGTCCGAAGGGTTCCCCCGTACCGTCGCGAGCGACGAGATACGCGCCGCGCACGCCTTCGCGGTCGAGCGAATTCAGCTCGAAGCCCTGCCGGTGGAGCCAGCCATCCAATTCTCGCCATGATCGAAGCGGCTTCGCCGCGTCGTGCGTCTCGATCGCCGGGCCAAGCCGCGAAGCGCGATGGTTCACGGTTTTCGAGAGACTGCCGGTCTCCCGGAGCTCCAACTCGCTCTCCGCGAGACGCCGCGCTTGCTGGACTCTCCGCTTGAATCCGTGCAGGGCCACTCCCCGGAGAGTTTCCGCATCCGGTAAAACGGTCACATAATGCAGGTGCTCGACGCGGCCACCGTCTTTGGTGCGCCACTCGG
>JADFZP010000387.1:0-506 GCA_015232485.1 Alphaproteobacteria bacterium | reverse complement strand
GCCGCAAGGTGTGGAGGCAGTCAGTCCTGTTTCTCGCTGGGCCCCGGGAAATCGCCTGCGTCGGCTCCGGCGACACGGCGAGATGGGCGATGCGGTAAATCATGTCCGGCCGTCCGTCGATGATCGCGCGCATCGCCCGGGCAGTTCGGCTGACCATCTCGGTTGGCGCCAGATCAAGCTCCTCAATCCCGAGATTCCGCGTCTCGATGCCGCGAACGCGACCGCCGATGGCACCTGGTTGCTCCGGCGGGGCGTCGTAGCGCCGATCCGACCGAAGGTAATCGAAGAGGCCCTCAATGCTTGCCCCGAGGCCGACGGTGACGATCATGACCGCCCCTCCTGAACGCCCGACAACGTGTCGATCAGGTGATGAATACCGCGCACGCACTCGGAAACCGACTTAACATCAGTGGTTGTGAAGAAGCCAGCGCCACGACCGATGCGGATAACGTTCCCAAGCAACCGGCCCAGTGCCACGAGCTGGCGAATCTGTTCATTGCGCTTTC
>JADFZP010000386.1 GCA_015232485.1 Alphaproteobacteria bacterium | reverse complement strand
TTAGAAGTTCACCCTCAGGCCCAGGCCGGCGATGTCGACGGCGTTGTCGTAGGTGCCGGTCAGGGTGCCCTTGCCCGGCTCGTTCAGGGCCACGCTCGAGTCCCGCACGAAGATGTGCGTGTAGCCCGCGTTCAGGGTCATCCTGGGCGCGATCCGCCAGTCCGCGCCGAGGCTCAGCCAGAAGCGGTCCTCGTCGGGGATGCGCGGCGTGCGAAAGGCGTCCGGCACCGGCGAGGCGTCATAGGCCACGCCGCCGCGCAAGGTCACGTCCGGGGTCGCCTCCCAGGTGGCGCCCAGGGCGAAGAACCAGCCGTCCTCCCAGTTCTCGCGGGTGTTCGAGTCGGGCAGGGTCGCCATGTCGACCTTCAGATCCTTGAACACCGACCAGTTGGTCCAGGCCACTTCGGCCATGACGGCCCATTTGTCGTCGATCCGCCGATAGACGCCCAGGCTGGCCGTGTCGGGCGTGACCAGGGTGGCCTGCGCGGCTTGCCGCGCGAAGGTGGTCGACAGCGGAGCCGGCACGTTCTCGAAGTCGACGTCGCCCTCGAGCGAATGGCGCACCCGGCTGCGATAGGCCAGACCCATGCGGGTCTTCTCGTCGAACTCGACCAGCACGCCGGCCGCCAAGCCCCAGCCCCAGTCGTCGCCCTCGACGGTCGATTTGACGTCGCCCAGCGGCGTGAAGGTGGCGTTGGACAGCGTCGCCTTGGCGTATTGCACCTGCGCCCCGCCGCCGACCGACAGCCAGCGGTTCACGCGATAGGCGACGTTGGGCGAGACGTTGATGGTGGCGAGGTCGGATTCCAGCGCGTGATAGCGCCCCACCCAGCCATCCGAATAGACCGTCTTCATGCCCCAGGGGGTGTTGATCGCCAGCCCGAACTTCAGGTCGTCGGTGGCGCTCCACAAGGCATAGGCCGAGGGCAGGACGGCGTTCTCGCCGGCATCGTCGGGATCGGCGCCGCTGGCCCGCGCGCCCGTCGGCGTGGTCGCCGATCCGGTGAAGTCGGAATAGGGCGCCACATACGAAAAATCGGCTTGGCCGCCGCTGCCGGACAGCCGGGTCATGCCGGCCGGGTTGTAGAAGATCGTGCTAAGGTCGGTGGCCTTGGCGCTCGACCCGGCGAAGGCGTTGCCCAGGCCCTCGGCGCTTTGCTCCTTGAGTTGGAAACCCGCCGCGCGGGCCTCGTTCGCCCCCAGGGCCGCCGTCACCGCGATCGCCGACACCAAGCCGGCGCGCCACATTCCTCGTCGCATGTCCCCATCCCATTTCTTATATCGCGAATTCCTTATCCCATTGCGCATAAAGCGGGTCAACCATGCACACCTTGCCGACGAAATAGGCATTGACGAGCGATGCTTATTTGTTAAGCTGTCAATGGCGATGGTCCCAACCTTGGGATGGGGCCAGCCTTCATTTTTGGCATTCCTCCCCGGATCTGCCTTGGTTTTGGGCGCCCGCTCTCGTTGGCGTGCGCCCACCCGCCTGATATTGTCGGAAATCCGCCATTGGCACGGCGCTTGATTGGTCTCCAACCAGCCTGTCTGGGAGGGAGAGCAAATCAATGGATGCCTATAAATCGGGCGCCGACGTCCTATTCGTGCTGCTTGGCGCGATCATGGTGCTGGCCATGCATGCCGGCTTCGCCTTCCTTGAGGTGGGCACCGTGCGGCGCAAGAACCAGGTCAACGCCCTGGTCAAGATCCTCGGCGATTTCGCCGCCTCGACCATCGCCTATTTCTTCATCGGCTATTCGGTGGCCTATGGCATCGACTTCTTCAGCGGCGCCCGCGCCTTGACCGGAGAGGGCGGGGTCTTCGCGGCCAGCGGCTACGATCTGGTGAAGTTCTTCTTCCTCGCCACCTTCGCGGCGGCGATCCCGGCCATCGTCTCGGGCGGCATCGCCGAGCGCGCGCGCTTCTGGCCGCAACTGGTGGCCACCGCGCTGATCGTCGCGTTCTTCTATCCGATGATGGAGGGCATGGTGTGGGGCACCCGCCTGGGCGTGCAGGCGTGGATGACCGCCACCTTCGGCGCGGCCTTCCACGACTTCGCCGGCTCGGTGGTGGTGCATGCCTTCGGCGGCTGGCTGGCGCTGGGCGCCGTCTTGTTGCTGGGGGCGCGCAAGGGCCGTTACCGCGCCGATGGCCGGCTGATCGCCTTCCCGCCGTCCAACATTCCCTTCCTGGCGCTGGGCGCCTGGATTCTCTCGGTCGGCTGGTTCGGCTTCAACGTGATGAGCGCGCAAAAGCTGGAGGGCGTCTCGGGCTTGGTGGCGCTCAACTCGCTGATGGCCATGGTGGGCGGCATCCTGGCGGCGCTGGCCGCCGGGCGCAACGATCCGGGCTATGTCCACAACGGCGCGCTGGCCGGTCTGGTCGCGGTGTGCGCCGGCTCGGACGTCATGCATCCGATCGGCGCCATGGTCACCGGCGCGGTGGCCGGCGGATTGTTCGTGTGGGCCTTCGAGACCTGCCAGAACCGCCTGCGCATCGACGACGTGCTGGGCGTGTGGCCGCTGCACGGGCTGTGCGGCCTGTGGGGCGGAATCGCCTGCGGCCTGTTCGGAGCCGAGGCGCTGGGCGGCATGGGCGGCGTCTCGCTGGCCGCCCAGATCGTCGGCACCCTGATGGGGGTCGCCTTCGCCGCGTCGGCCGGGTTCATCGTCTACGGCGTGCTGAAGCTGACGGTGGGCATCCGCCTGGGCGCCGAGGACGAGTACATGGGCGCCGACCTCGCCATCCACCGCATCACCGCCTATCCCGAGGAAATGGCCGCCTATCCCCAATCGGTCATGCAGCAGGGCGGACAGGACATCACCGAGGGCCGCCCCCTGCGGCCGGCGGTCGAGCACTGATCTTTATCTTGACGTGCGCCATGGGGTGCCGATGATCCGGTCCCCATGGACGCCACCAAATCGACCCTGATCGGCACCATCGCCCTTGGCATGTGGGCGACGCTGGCCCTGTTCACCGCGCTGTCGGGAGACGTGCCGCCATTCCAACTGGTGGCGATGTCCTTCACCCTGGGCTCGCTGATGGCCCTGGCCAAGTGGCTGTGGCGCGGCGAGCGGGTGCTTGACCGGCTGCGCCAGCCGGTGGGGGCCTGGGCGCTGGGGGTGTTCGGCCTGTTCGGCTATCACTTCTTCTATTTTCTCGCCCTGCGTCAGGCGCCGGCCTTGCAGGCCAATCTGCTCAATTACCTATGGCCGCTGCTGATCGTGCTGTTCTCGGCGCTGTTGCCGGGGCATCGCCTGCTGGCCCGCCATGTGGCGGGCGGGCTGATGGGGCTGGCCGGGGCCGTGCTGCTGGTCGGCGGCGGCGGCGCCGTCGCGTTCGAGCCGGCGCACGCCCTGGGCTACGCCTCGGCGGTGGTCTGCGCGGTGATCTGGGCGGCCTATTCGGTGGCCAATCGCCGCTACGCCCATGTGCCGACCGACGCGGTGGGCGGCTTCTGCGCCGCCACCGCGCTGCTCGCCCTGGTCTGCCATCTGGCGTTCGAGGCCACCGTGGTGCCGCAAGGCGGCGAATGGCTGGCCATCCTGGGCCTCGGGCTGGGCCCGGTGGGGGCGGCCTTCTTCGCCTGGGACCACGGCGTCAAGCATGGCGACGTGCGCGCGTTGGGCATCCTCGCCTACGCCGTGCCGCTGATGAGCACCGGCCTCCTGATCGCCTTCGGCCGCGCCGAGGCCGACGGCACGGTCGCCGCCGCCTGCGCCCTGATCATCGGCGGCGCCCTGCTGGGTACGGGCAACGTGTTCAGGCGTAGGGCGCGCCCCTCGCCCCCCTCATCCAGCCGCCATTGAGGCGGCGGCCAAGGGCGCCGGCACGGCGCCCGCCCGGCGA
>JADFZP010000385.1:1521-3849 GCA_015232485.1 Alphaproteobacteria bacterium | reverse complement strand
AGTTCGTCGCGCAGGCGGGCGGCTTCCTCGAATTCCAGGTCGGCGGCGGCTTTGCGCATGCGCTTTTCGAGGTCGGCCAGATGGGTCTTCAGATCCTTGCCGACCAGATGGCCGGTGCCGGGATCGCCGGTGCCGATCGTGACGTAGTCCTGCTCGGCGACGCTGTGCAGGACGTCGGAGATCGATTTGCGCACGCTTTCCGGCGTGATGCCGTGCTGGACGTTGTAGGCCTGCTGCTTCTCGCGGCGGCGGTTGGTTTCCGAGATGGCGGCGTTCAGAGAGTTGGTCATCTTGTCGGCGTATAGGATGACCCGGCCGTCGAGGTTGCGCGCCGCCCGGCCGATGGTCTGCACCAGCGAGGTTTGCGAGCGCAGGAAGCCCTCCTTGTCGGCGTCCAGGATGGCGACCAGCGCGCATTCCGGGATGTCGAGGCCCTCGCGCAGCAGATTGATGCCGATCAGGCAGTCGAAGGCGCCCAGGCGCAGATCGCGGATGATCTCGATGCGTTCCAGCGTGTCGATGTCGGAATGCAGATAGCGCACCCGCACGCCGTTCTCGTGCAGATACTCGGTCAAATCCTCGGACATCCGCTTGGTCAGGGTGGTGACCAGGGTGCGGTAGCCGCGCAAAGCCACCGCCTTGACCTCGCCCAGCAGATCGTCGACCTGATGCTCGACCGGGCGCACCACGCAGACCGGGTCGATCAGGCCGGTGGGGCGGATCACCTGCTCGACGAACACGCCGCCGGTGCGTTCCAGCTCCCAATTGCCGGGGGTGGCCGAGACGTAGACGGTCTGCGGCCGCATCGCCTGCCATTCCTCGAATTTGAGCGGCCGGTTGTCGACGCAGGACGGCAGGCGGAAGCCGAACTCCGACAGCACGCTCTTGCGGTTGAAGTCGCCGCGATACATGCCGCCGATCTGCGGCACCGTGACGTGGCTTTCGTCGACGATCAGCAGCGCGTCCTCGGGCAGGTATTCGAACAACGTGGGCGGCGGCTCGCCCGGCGCGCGGCCGGTCAGATAGCGGGAATAGTTCTCGATGCTTTTGCAGTGGCCGGTGGTTTCCAGCATTTCGAGGTCGAAGACGGTGCGCTGCTCGAGCCGTTGCGCCTCGAGCAGCTTGCCCTCGGCGTGGAACCAGGCGAGGCGCTCCTTCATCTCGGCCTTGATGCCCTTGATCGCCTGGGTGATGGTCGGGCGCGGCGTGACGTAGTGGCTGTTGGCGTAGACCACGATCTCGTTCAGCGCGCAGGTCTTCTCGCCGGTCAGCGGGTCGAATTCCCAAATCCCCTCGATCTCGTCGCCAAACAGCGACAGCCGCCACGCGCGGTCCTCGTAGTGGGCGGGGAAGATCTCGACGCAATCGCCGCGCACCCGGAAGGCGCCGCGGGTGAAGGCCTGATCGTTGCGCTTGTATTGCAGCTCGACCAGCCGATGCAGCAGCGCCTTTTGCTCGATCGCCTGGCCCGCCGCCAACGCGATGGTCATCGAGGAATAGGATTCGACCGAGCCGATGCCATAGATGCACGACACCGAGGCGACGATGATCACGTCGCGCCGCTCAAGCAACGCCCGCGTCGCGGCGTGGCGCATGCGGTCGATCTGCTCGTTGATCGCCGAGTCTTTCTCGATATAGGTGTCGGTGCGCGGGACGTAGGCTTCGGGCTGGTAATAGTCGTAATACGAGACGAAGTATTCCACCGCGTTGTCGGGGAAGAACGACTTCATCTCGGAATAAAGCTGGGCCGCCAGGGTCTTGTTGGGGGCCAGCACCAGCGCCGGCCGGCCGATCTCGGCCACCACATGCGCCATGGTGAAGGTCTTGCCCGAGCCGGTCACCCCCAGCAGCACCTGATCGCGCTCGCCCGAGGCGATCCCGGTCAGCAATTCGGCGATCGCCTGGGGCTGATCGCCCGACGGAGTGTAGTCGCTGACCAGCCGGAACGGCTGGCCCCCGGTGACCTGGGGGCGCGGCGGCGGATGAAGAATGGCGTTCTGCATGGCGGGGAATATGACCCCGACCGGGTCGTTTCGCCAGTGCGGCGTTCACGTCACGGTGCGCGAGCCGGATGCCCGTGATACGTTCGTATTCGTGGCCGGATCGCTCCGGTCACGAACCGAAAGGAGGTGACGCGATAATGTTTCTCCTGAAGTGGCTCCGCCGCTTCTGTTTCCGGTTGAAGATCGATTTCCACATCAGCTTCGACCGCGATACCAGAAAGTAGGAGCCGGGCGGGGCCGGGAAACCGGCTCCGCCTTTTGGGAGAATCGGGCGCGTCACCTCCCTAGGCCCTAGAGTAACGCCGCAACCGGCGCGTTTCAAGTC
>JADFZP010000385.1:0-1421 GCA_015232485.1 Alphaproteobacteria bacterium | reverse complement strand
GGCGCGTCACCTCCCTAGGCCCTAGAGTAACGCCGCAACCGGCGCGTTTCAAGTCACCGGAGAGCTTCGGTCTGGGCAGGCGCCGCAGGTGGCTCGATCCGAATCGACGAATAGGGCCTCGCCAAGCGCGAGCGTGATACGATCGTATTCGTGGCCGGATCGCTCCGGTCACGAACCGAAAGGAGGTGACGCGATAATGTTTCTCCTGAAGTGGCTCCGCCGCTTCTGTTTCCGGTTGAAGATCGATTTCCACATCAGCTTCGACCGCGATACCAGAAAGTAGGAGCCGGGCGGGGCCGGGAAACCGGCTCCGCCTTTTGGGAGAATCGGGCGCGTCACCTCCCTAGGCCCTAGAGTAACGCCGCAACCGGCGCGTTTCAAGTCGACGCTAAGCCGCGGCGCGCGGGCGGCGGGCCTCCTGGGTCAATCCACCCCAGCCCCAATCGCTCGCCGGAACCTCGCGGACCACGGCGTAGGTGGCGGGATAAAGGCCCGGCACCTCGCGTTCCAGCAGGGCCATGGCCGCCTCGACGAAGCGGGCCTTCTCGGCCGCCGTGTTGGTGTCGGTGGTGACCAGCGCCTCGATGTGGGCGGCGCGCGGGGCGATGGCGTCGCCCACCGACCAGGTGCCCTTGACCACTTCGACCAGCACCGAGGTGAGGTCGGCGCGCTTGCCGAGCAGGTCGGCCATCAGCGAGGTGGCGCGGCGCGCCAGGCGCTCGCGCGCGGCGCGGCCGGGATCGGCGTTCAGGGTGATGCGGACGAAGGGCATGGTGTTTCTCCTTTCTCTACTCGGCCGCCGCGATCGCGGCGGCGGTCTGGGGGTGCTCGGGAATGGGCAGATGAACCAGCGCGGCGACCAACCCGAGGGCGGCCGTCGCCCACCACACGGCGTCATACGAGCCGGTGTTGTCGAACAGGGCTCCACCCGCCCAGGCGCCGACGAAGGCGCCGAGTTGGTGGCCCAGGAACACGACCCCGAACAGCGTGCCCATGTAGCGGGGTCCGAACAGGCGGGCGATCAGGTGGCTGGTCAGCGGCACGGTGCCCAGCCACAGCAGCCCCATCACCGCCGCGAAGACCAGCACGCCGGCCGGGCTGGCGGGAAGCCACACGAACAGGGCGATCACCACGCCGCGGATCGCGTAGATGGCGGCCAGCAGCAGCCTGGGCGACCAGCGCTGGCCGAGCATGCCGCAGCCCCAGCTTCCCACCATGTTGAAGGCGCCGATCACCGCCAGCGCGGTGCCACCCAGCGCCGCCGGCATCGAGCACAGCGTCAGATAGCCGGGCAGATGGATGCCGATGAAGGCCAGTTGGAATCCGCAGACGAAGAATCCGCCGGTCAGCAACCGAAATCCCGGCACCGCCCAGGCCTCGCGCACGGCGGCCAGCGGCCCGGCCCCGGCCGGAGCCGGCGA
>JADFZP010000384.1 GCA_015232485.1 Alphaproteobacteria bacterium | reverse complement strand
GTCGATCTCGGGATTGTTGACCAGAACGTGGCGGGCTTGCGACAGGAAGGCCGCCGCGCCGTCGCGCCCCGCCGCCTCGGCCAGTTGCAGCAGCTTTTCCTCGTTCGAGGAAAGGTGAAAGTGCAGGTTCTGCTCGACCCACAAGACGTCTTCGATGAGTTGGCGGCGCTGCGATTGCTGCTCGCCGCGCTCGAACAGCCAGACCAGCGCGCCCAGCAGAAGCACGATCAGCGCCATCGCCAGCACGGGCATGGCCTCGACGACGCGTCCGCGCAATAGTCTCATCCGCCCAGGGTACAGTTTGGTTCGGATATCCACAATAGCCCGGCGCCCCCGCCTTTGGTCCAATGGCACGAGTACGCCAACCAAAAACAGTGAGGCACGTCATGAGAATTGCCGCCTTCGTCTGCGTCGCCGCCGCCGCCACCATGGTGTCGCTGCCGTCCTTCGCCGAGACGGTCACCATCAAGTTCAGCCACGTCGTCGCTCCCGACACGCCCAAGGGCAAGGCGGCCGAGCGCTTCAAGCAGCTCGCCGAAGAGCGCGCCAAGGGCGCCGTCAAGGTCGAGATCTACCCCAACAGCCAGCTCTACAAGGACAAGGAGGAGCTGGAGGCCCTGCAACTCGGCGCGGTGCAGATGCTGGCCCCCTCGCTGGCCAAGTTCGGCCCGCTGGGCGCCAAGGAATTCGAGGTCTTCGACCTGCCCTACATCTTCCCGAGCAAGGACGCGCTGCGCAAGGTGACCGACGGGCCGATCGGCAAGTCGTTCTTCGACAAGCTGGAAACCAAGGGCATCAAGGGCTTGGCCTATTGGGACAACGGCTTCAAGATCATGAGCGCCAACAAGCCGCTGAAGACCCCGGCCGATTTCCAGGGCCTGAAGATGCGCATCCAATCGTCGAAGGTGCTTGACGCGCAGATGCGCCAGCTGGGCGCCCTGCCGCAGGTGATGGCCTTCTCCGAGGTCTATCAGGCGCTGCAGACCGGCGTGGTCGACGGCACCGAGAACCCGCCCTCGAACATGTACACCCAGAAGATGCACGAGGTGCAGAAGCACGCCACCGTGTCCAACCACGGCTATCTCGGCTATGCGGTGATCGTCAACAAGGCCTTCTGGGACGGTCTGCCGGCCGATCTGCGCACCACGCTGGACGGCGCCATGAAGGAGGCCACCCAGTACGCCAACGAGATCGCCCAAAAGGAAAACGACGACTCGCTGGCCGCCATCAAGGCCTCGGGCAAGACCGAAGTCTACGAGATGACCGACGCCGAGCGTCAGGCTTGGCGCAAGGTTCTGCTGCCGGTCCATGAAGAGATGGCCGGCCGGGTCGGCAAAGAGCTGATCGAGTCGATCTACAAGGCCACCGGCACTTCCAACTGATCCCACGGGGTTGGCGCCCGCTTCGGCGGGCGCCTCCTCAATGTCCGGAGGCTCGCCTTGAAATTCCTCGATCGTTTCGAGGAGATACTCATCGCGACGCTGATGGCGGCCGCCACCGTGGTGATCTTCCTCGCCGTGGTCCACCGCTATGCGTCGGGAGTGTCCTTCCTCTATCCCATCGCCCGCACCATCAACATGGCCTGGGCTCAGGAACTCTGCATCTACATGTTCGTCTGGATGGCCAAGTTCGGCGCCGCCTACGGCGTGCGGACCGGCATCCATGTCGGCGTCGACGTGGTGGTCAACCAACTCGACCGCACCTGGCGCAACCGTATGGTGGTCTTCGCGCTGCTGGCCGGCGCCACCTTCACCGGCATCGTCGGCACGCTGGGCGCCGAATTCGTCTGGAAGATGGCCCATACCGAGCAGGTTTCGGCGGACATGGAAGTGCCGATGTGGCTGGTCTATCTGGCGGTGCCGTGCGGCTCGTACCTGATGTGCTTCCGCTTTCTTCAGGTATGCTGGAAGTTCCTTCAGACGCATGAGCTTCCGCATCACGACCACACGCATGTCGAGGGCGTCGAGAAGGAGCCCGTGGCATGAACACCGCCATCATCTTCGGGCTGCTGATCGCGTTGATGCTGACCGGCATGCCCATTTCGATTTCGCTCGGCCTGACGGTGTTGACCTTCCTCTTCACCATGACCCAGGTGCCGATCGAGAGCGTGGCGCTCAAGCTGTTCACCGGCATCGAGAAGTTCGAGATCATGGCGATCCCGTTCTTCATCCTGGCCGGCAACTTCCTGACGCATGGCGGCGTGGCGCGCCGCATGATCAATTTCGCCACCGCGATGGTCGGGCACTGGCATGGCGGCCTGGGTCTGGCCGGCGTGCTGGCCTGCGCCCTGTTCGCCGCCGTGTCGGGTTCGTCGCCGGCCACCGTGGTGGCGATCGGATCGGTGATCCTGCCGGCGATGATCCGGCAAGGCTTCCCCGAGCGCTTCGGCGCGGGCGTCATCACCACCTCGGGCGCGCTGGGAATCCTGATCCCGCCGTCGATCGTCATGGTGATGTATTCGGTCTCGACCAACACCTCGGTCGGTCAACTTTTCATGGCGGGCGTGGTGCCGGGCCTGATGCTGGCCACCATGCTGGGCATGGTGACGTGGTACCGCGCCTGGAAGTTCGGCTATCCGCGCATGGCCAAGGCGAGCACGGCCGAGCGGGTCCGCACCTTCAAGGACAGCGTCTGGGGCCTTTTGCTGATCTTCGTGGTGATCGGCGGCATCTATTCGGGCAAGTTCACGCCGACCGAAGCGGCCGCGATGAGCGCCGTCTACGCCTTCGTGGTCGCGGTGTTCGTCTATCGCGACATGCGTCTGGTCGACGTGCCCAAGGTGCTGCTGTCCTCGGCCAACATGAGCGCGATGCTGCTCTACATCATCACGAACGCGGTGCTGTTCTCGTTCCTGATGACCTCGGAACAGATCCCGCAGGCGATGGCCCAGTGGATTCTCGACAAGGACCTTTCCGTCTGGGTCTTCCTGCTGGTCGTCAACATCCTGCTGCTGTTGGCCGGCAACGTCATGGAGCCGTCCTCGATCGTCCTCATCATGGCGCCCATCCTGTTCCCGGTGGCCATGAAGCTGGGCATCGACCCGGTGCATTTCGGCATCCTGATCGTGGTCAACATGGAGGTCGGCATGTGCCATCCCCCGGTCGGCCTCAACCTCTACGTCGCCAGCGGCATAACAAGAATGGGCATCACCGAACTGACCAAGGCGGTCTGGCCGTGGCTGCTCACCATGTTGGTGTTCCTGGGGATGGTCACCTACATCCCGGCGATCTCGCTGTGGTTCCCCACGGCGATCGGGGCGCGCTGAGCGTCGCGAAACCCTCCCCGCCTTGGAAAAGGCGGGGAGGGTGGCGGTCGCTGCACTTGATCTGATTTGGCGTGCGCAACATCGACGCACTTGTCATTAGTTTTTCCATCGAATATCGTTTCAAATTAATTGCAATTTCCGCCGTCGCGCTCGGTAAGGAAGAGCACAGGCAGACGCCCTATTGTCCATTTCCCAAATTGGTCGTTAGATCGAGACTCGTGATGATAAGGTACCCTATCGTTCCGCAAGGACATACGGTCGGAAAAAGTGCTGACTTGATCCTCCAGAACGCTCTCGTGGGGCATGTAAATTTCACGGCACCCCTGAATGGGGATGATTTTGGCATCGACCTCATCGGGTTTCCAATCGCCGCCGGAAAGGCCACCGGAATAAGTTTTGCTGCCCAAGTTAAGGGGTCAAATAAGTTCAAACTAGGCGATTTTGTAAGACTGCGTTATGCGACATACAATTTTCTTCTTGGATACGGTCGCGCTGTACTGTTTGCTGTTAATACGCAAACACATAGTATTTTTTGGTCAATAATCGATGATAACATTATATATTCGGCACGTTTCGGAAAAGAAATTAGTATACCGGTAC
>JADFZP010000383.1 GCA_015232485.1 Alphaproteobacteria bacterium | reverse complement strand
TTGGGCAGGCCGCGCCATCGTGACAACGTGCGCTTCCGGGGAAGCGGGCCATCATGGCCGACATGTCACAGCGCATGCAGGTGGTCCAAGGCGACATCACCCGCCTGGACGTCGACGCCATCGTCAACGCGGCCAACGTCTCGCTGCTCGGCGGAGGCGGGGTGGACGGCGCCATTCACCGCGCCGCCGGCCCCGGCCTGCTCGCCGAATGCCGAACCCTGGGCGGCTGCGAGACCGGCGACGCCAAGGCGACCGGCGGTCACCGCCTGCCCGCGAAATGGGTGATCCACGCGGTCGGGCCGGTCTGGCATGGAGGCGGGCGCGGCGAGGACGCGGCGCTGGCGCGCTGCTATCGCCGCTCGCTGGAGATCGCGGTGGGGCTGGGGGCCGGGAGCATCGCCTTCCCGGCCATCTCGACCGGGGTTTACCGCTTCCCGATCCCCCGCGCCGCCGGAATCGCGGTGGCGACGGTGGCGGACTTCCTGGCGGGGAAAGAAGGCCTGGAGCGGGTGCTGTTCTGCTGCTTTGGGCCCGAGGTGGCCAAGGCGTATCGCGTTATTGATGCTTGTAGAACTGGTTGAACGGTGCGCTGTCCAATGGCGTCGTCACAACCAGTCGTTTACAGTGTTCCTGGCAAACGAATCTGAACGCGGCGACCTCTTGGAGTTTGGATGCGAGCCGTTGCGTCGGTTTCGCAAGGCGGTTGATTGCGATTCCAGAGACGTGAACGAACCGCCAGCACCGCATCGACATAATACTCGGCCAGACGGTCCTGCAAGTCGTAAGGAAGCAGTGAATTCCCGCGCATCAGTCGAACTGTTCAGCGTACTTGTATAACGGAGACCAATCCACAGTCTCCACTGCCTTATTATTCAGAATGAAGCTGATGTCCGTGCTGCTGCGGATTCCATTGTTCACGCGCACGTCCTCAAGCATCGCGGCGCGTGCCTCATGCAGATTCCGGGCAAGGCGCTCACGGTTGGCCGCGTACTCCGACAGCTTCATGCTTATCCCCGTTATCGGCGTGACGCTGATCACATACATTAAATATGCGCCTATTTTCAACCATTGCATTTGCCCCGCAATGCCCGCGCCCCCTTTGGCACTCCTCCGCACCGAGTGCCAATTCCTCTTGATTCCGCCCCCCCGGCCGATGCAGAATCGACGTTGAAAGGCGGTGCCCGATGGGGCCGCCCGTGGTCATGTTGCTTCACTTGGAGGATATGACATGTCGTCTCTCGCTCTGCCCGCCCTCGCGACCGATGGCGGTCTGGTTCGGTATCTCGACGAAATCCGCCGCTTCCCGGTGCTGACCGTCGAGGAGGAGTTCATGCTCGCCAAGCGTTGGCGCGAGCATGGGGACGTTGGCGCGGCGCATCGTCTGGTGACCAGCCATCTGCGTCTGGTGGCGAAGATCGCCATGGGTTACCGGCATTACGGCCTGCCCATTTCGGACCTGATCGGCGAGGGCAATGTCGGCCTGATGCGCGCGGTCAAGAAGTTCGAGCCCGACAAGGGCTTCCGCCTGTCGACCTACGCGATGTGGTGGATCAAGGCGCAACTGCACGAATACGTGCTGGCCTCGTGGTCGATGGTCAAGATCGGCACGCTCGCCGCGCATCGCAAGCTGTTCTTCAATTTGCGCCGGCTGAAGGCCAAGCTGAGTCTGGCCGATGCGGGCGACCTCAGCCCCGAGGCGGTGCGGTCGATCGCCACCGATCTGGGCGTTCCGGTCGACGACGTGGTGATGATGAACCGGCGCATGCAGGGCCGCGACGCCTCGCTCAACACCCCGGTCTCCGAGGGCGGAGGCGAAATCCAGGATTTCCTGGTCGACGGCGCCGAGAATCAGGAGACCATCCTGGAGGCGCGTCAGGAAAGCGGGTTGCGCCGCCGCTTGCTGGCCGCCGGCCTCGACACCCTGAACGAGCGCGAGCGCCATATCGTGACCGAACGCCACCTGACCGAAGCGGGGGCGACGCTCGAGGATCTCGGCCGCCATTACGGCATCAGCCGCGAACGGGTGCGCCAGATCGAGGCCCGCGCGATGGCCAAGTTGACCGCCCATGTGCGGGAGGCGGCGGCGGCCTGATCTTGTCCTTTGCCCCTTTCGGCTACACATTCCGAGAGGGGGGGCGAAGGAGGAGGGCGGGCATGATTTTCGCCACCGAGCTTGCGGCGGCCGATCCGGCGCGGCAGCGCATCCGCGCCTTGACGCACGCCGACGAGACCGCCTGTCTGGAAGGTCTTGCCGCCGAGGCGCGCCTGACGCCCGAGGCCGCCCGGCGGGTGCGCGCCACGGCGCGGCGCCTCGTCGAGGAGGTGCGAAACCGACGCCCCGGCGGGCTGGACGCCTTCCTGCACGAATACACCTTGTCCAGCCAAGAGGGCGTGGTGCTGATGTGCCTCGCCGAGGCGCTGCTGCGGGTGCCCGACGCCGAGACCCGCAACCTGCTGATCCGCGACAAGATCGTGCCGGCCGATTGGCGGGGCCATCTCGGCCTGTCGGATTCGCCCTTCGTCAACGCCTCGACCTGGGCCTTGATGCTGACCGGCCGGGTGATGAACGAGGCCGATCCGGGCGGCGTCGTCCGCCGCCTCGTGTCGCGCGGCGGCGAGCCGCTGATCCGCGAGGCGCTGACCGCCGGGATGCGCATCATGGGGCGGCAATTCGTGATGGGCCGCACCATCGAGGAGGCCCTGGACCGCGCCCGCCCGGCCGAAAAGCGCGGTTGGCGCCACAGCTTCGACATGCTGGGCGAGGCGGCCCGCACGGCGCGCGACGCCGATCGCTACATGGCCGCCTACGCCAATGCGATCCGCGCCGTGGGGCGCGCCGCGCAGGGCCGCGATCCGGCCGACGCGCCGGGCATCTCGGTCAAGCTGTCGGCGCTGCATCCGCGTTTCGAGATGGCGCAGCGGGCGCGCGTGATGGCCGAGTTGGCGCCGCGCCTCCAGCATCTCGCCGGGTTGGCCCGCAAGGCCGGCATCCAGCTTTGCGTCGACGCCGAGGAGGCCGATCGCCTGGACCTCACTTTGGACGTCTTCGAGGTGGCGGCGCTCGATCCGGCGCTGGCCGGCTGGAACGGCCTGGGGCTGGCCGTTCAGGCCTATCAAAAGCGCGCCCCGGCGGTGATCGACTGGTTGGCCGGCCTCGCCCGCCGCGCCAACCGCCGGCTGCCGGTGCGGCTGGTCAAGGGCGCCTATTGGGACAGCGAGATCAAGCGGGCGCAGGAGCGCGGCCTGCCGGGCTTCCCGGTGTTCACCCGCAAGGTGGCGACCGATGTTTCCTACATCGCCTGCGCGCGGCGTCTGCTGGCCGACGCCCTGGCGTTCCAGCCGCAATTCGCCACCCACAACGCCCAGACCCTGGCCACGGTGCTGGAGCTGGGCGAGGGGGTCGACTACGAATTCCAGCGCCTGCATGGCATGGGCGAGACGCTGTACGATCAGGTGATCGGGCAACGGCCTTGCCGGATCTACGCCCCGGTGGGCAGCCACGAGGATCTGTTGCCCTATCTGGTGCGCCGCTTGCTGGAGAACGGCGCCAACACCTCGTTCGTCAACCGCATCGCCGACGCCGACGCGCCGATCGAGTCGCTGCTGGCCGACCCGGTCGACGAATTGGCGGCGCTGGCGGTCAAGCCGCATCCGGCCATCCGCTTGCCGGCCGAGTTGTACGCGCCCGAGCGGCGCAATTCGCGCGGCATCGACCTCAACGACCCGGACAGCCTCGCCACGCTGGGGCGCCAGATGGCCGAGGCGACCGCCCACGCGTGGACGGCCGGGCCGATCGTCGAGGGCGTCGAGCGGGGCGAAGGCGAGGGGCGGGCGGCGCTTGATCCGTCGCGCCGCTCGCGCCGGGT